>NZ_JBFUBG010000043.1:0-49031 GCF_056405875.1 Rhizobium sp. P1_E6
ATGATGGACCGTCGCGACGGCTTCCACGATGCGATCAAGGCGAGCGACGCCAAGATCGTCGAAGGCCCCTATGCCGAATATATCCGCGCAAACGCCGTTACCGCCATGCAAGATCTGTTGCAGGCAAACTCGGACGTCAAGGTGGTTTACGCCCACAACGACGACATGGCGCTCGGTGCACTACAGGTGCTCAAGGAGAATAATCGTAACGACGTCTTCGTTGCGGGCGTCGACGGGTTGTCGGAAGCGCTGAATGCCATCGGGCCGAACGGGCAGTTCATTGCGACGGCCTTGAACGATCCTCAGTATCTTGGCGACGTCACCATTCAGGTGGCTCGAGAGGCTGCCGCAAAGAAGCCGGTTCCGAAGTTTGTCGATGCAGGTTCGGTCTTGGTGACTGCAGATACCGTCTCAAAGGTCCCCCACGCTGGCCTTTTCGCGGAATACCGGCCGACGGTGCTCAACAAGTAACGACCTCCCAAGTGGCCCGGAGGGATGAATACCTCCGGGCCACCGAACCGCCGATCCCGATCGATCGGCTGATCGCCTATCCGCATTCGAAGGATCTATTTCATGCGTGCAGCCGTACTTTACACACCAGGCGACATCAGGCTGGAGGACGTCAGAAAACCCGTCCCGGATGCAAACGAGGTTTTACTGAAGGTCGCGGCCGTCGGTGTGTGCGGTTCCGATCTGCCGCGCATGCTGAGTAAGGGTGCCCACAAGATGCCGATCATCTGCGGGCATGAGTTTTCGGGGCGTATCGAAGCTATCGGCACGGACGTCAGCGGTTTCGTTGAAGGCGATCTTGTCACGGTGCCGCCGATGTTGCCCTGCGGCAAATGTGACCAGTGCGTCACCGGCAATTTCTCGCGCTGCCGGGACTATGACTATTTTGGTTCGCGCCGCGACGGCGCTTATGCCGAAT
This sequence comes from Rhizobium sp. P1_E6, assembly GCF_056405875.1. Lineage (NCBI taxonomy): Bacteria > Pseudomonadati > Pseudomonadota > Alphaproteobacteria > Hyphomicrobiales > Rhizobiaceae > Rhizobium > Rhizobium sp. P1_E6. The sequence goes on from NZ_JBFUBG010000043.1 coordinate 929, forward strand.
ATGTCTGCGCTCCAGTCGCCAATCTGCTGAAGGTTCCCGATGGTTGCGATCCACGCGCTGCCGCAATGGTCGACCCCGCCTCGATCGCGCTTCATGCGATTTGGAAAGCCGGTGGCGTCAAGATGGGCGATCGCGGCGCAGTCATCGGCTGCGGCCCGATCGGTCTTTTCGCCATCCAGTGGATGCTGCTGATGGGCGCCACCGAAGTCGTCGCCATCGACGTTTCGGAAGAAAAGCTCGCAATGGCGCGGGAAGCCGGCGCCACACACACACTTCTATCGACAGACGAAGTCCCCAAAGGGCTGCTTGCCAACCTCATCGTAGAGGCCGCCGGTCATCCGAGCTCCATTAACACAGCCGTCAAGCTCGCAGCCCCCGCTGGCCACGTCGTCTTTATCGGCATTCCCGTCGGTGAAGTGCCGCTCGCAAATGCGTCCTTCCAGCATTTCCTGCGCCAGGAAGTGTCGCTGCACGGCTCCTGGAACTCTTTTGGTGCCCCTTATCCTGGTCCACAGTGGACCGTGACACTGGAGAAGCTTGCGAGTGGCGCGCTGAAATGGGAATTCATGATCACGCACGAACAGGGGCTGGAGGAGCTGCCTGCGATTTTCGAGCGCATCAGGACGGATCGTAGCTTCTTCTTCTCGAAGATCATGTTCCGTCCCTGATCGGTCGTTCCGGCCAACGGCCGGGACTGCCTGGAGGAGCAGGTGGGAGGATAGTTCGCATGGCTCATATACTGAGCTTCGATTTTGGCACAGGCGGCGTTCGGGCCGGCGTCTACGATACCGAACAGCGCCGAATGCTCGGTCAGTCCGACGCGGCATATGCCACGCATTACCCGCGTGCGGGATGGGCAGAGCAATCGCCGGAGGACTGGCGGACTGCCCTGCGCGCCGCCGGCCGTGACGTGCTGCGAAAGACGGGACGCACGACCCTCGATGCTGTCTGTTGCGCCACGACAGCCTCCACCGTCGCGGTCTGCAAGCGCGATGGCACGCCACTGTCGCCCGCCCTGCTGTGGATGGATTGCCGCGCCCAGGCCGAAAGTGACCGGACTACGACCCTGGAACATCCTGTCATGCGCTTCTGTGGCGGCTCGGATGCTGTCGAGTGGCTCGTGCCAAAATCGATGTGGCTGAAGCGGAATCAGCCGGATGTCTGGGCGAAGGCCGAAATCGTTTGCGAAGCGCTTGATTACGTGAATTTCGACCTGACCGGCGAATGGGTCGGCTCGCGCATGAACGCGGCGTGCAAGTGGAATTACGACAGCGAGAGCCATCGCTTCGTGCCGGAGATATACGAGGCGCTCGGCATTCCGGATCTCATCGACCGGTTGCCGCAGCGCATCGTCCCGGTCGGCGGTATCATCGGCCGTATGCGCCCCGACATGGCGGCCGATCTGGAACTTGAGAATTGCCCCGTCGTCGCCCAGGGTGGCATCGACGCCCATATCGGCATTCTCGGTGCCGACACGGTGGAGCCCGGCAGTATGTTGTTCATCGGCGGCACCTCGATCGTCCAATTGGTGCAACTGGCCGAGAAAGGTGACGTCTCCGGTTTCTGGGGTCCCTATCCCAATGCATTGACCGACGACCGCTGGCTCGTCGAATGCGGCCAGGTTGCCGCGGGTTCCATGCTGAATTGGCTCGCTGGCGAGATGTTCGGCCTTGACGGTGACGGCCATGCGGCACTGATCTCCAAAGTCGCCGCCAAACCTGATCACTCCCATGGCCTGTTGGCACTGGACTACATGATGGGCAACCGGACACCCTACCGCGATGGTGCCCTTCGGGGCGCTTTGATGGGACTGACGCTCGGCCATACCCGGGCAGATATCTATGCGGCGGCCGTTGATTCCATCGCGCTCGGGTCGGCCAATATCATTTCCGTCCTGAAATCGCATGGTGTCGTTATCGACCGCGTGATGATGGCGGGCGGCATCGTTAAGAATGCCGCCTGGCTGCAGGCAACCGTCGATGCCATGGGCCTGCCGGTGCAGGTGGTGCGGGAGGACAATCTTTCGCTCGTCGGCACCGCTGTCGCGGCCGCCTCGGCGATCGGCGTCTTTCCTGATCTGAAGACGGCGGCGAAGGCCTGCGTCGTGCCGGGCATCGAGTTGCTTCCCGACCCGCGCCGCGCCGACTGGTTCGCCGACACCCTCGCGCTCTACCGGGAAGCGACCGCGCAACTGCGACCAGTCTTGCATCAACTCGCCCAGCGGCAGATGGGATCGCTTTCATGAGCGAGAGAAATCCCTATTCTGCGCGCCTGCCGATCAACGAGCAGCGTGACCACCTGATGGTTCAGGTCGCCAAGCTCTATTACGACCTCGACCGCACGCAGTCGGAGATCGCAAATGAACTTGGCCTGACCCGTTGGCAGGTCGGTAAGCTGCTGACGGAATCGAAGGAGGCGGGCATTGTCCGCATCGAGATTACCCCACGGGCGGGGCGCAGAACGTCGCTGGAAGTCGAGTTGCATCGGCAGTTTGGCGTGCGCGAGGCGATCGTCGTGCCAACGGGCGAGATCGACGACCAGACGCTGATCATCGATAGCGTCGCCCAGGCGGCCGCCACGCACCTCGCAAGTCTCAGCCCAAAACCTACACTGATGGGCGTGAGCTGGGGGCGCACCATGGCGGCCGTTGCCCGCGCCCTGCCGAAGGACTGGTGCCCCGGCCTGCATGTCGTGCTCGTTAATGGTTCGACTGCGCTCACCACCACCACCAGCCGCAATTCTGCCGTTGCTGAAGAAATCGCGCAGTCGGCAGGCGGCCGCGCCACGCTGCTGCCCGTACCGGCGATCCTCGGCTCGCGCACCACCCGCGATGCGCTCGAAAGAGATCCGATTATCGAGCGCGTGCTACAGCTTGCGGAAGAAGCTCCAATCGTCTGTTTCGGTCTTGGCGGCCTCAGCCATCAGTCCGTGCTGCTTGCTTCGGGTTATCTTGATGACGGAGACATTGCCGGCCTGCGTGCACTCAACTCCGTCGGCGACATCATGGGACGCTTCGTCGATCGGAAGGGGAAGATCGCCGATCGCAATCTCGACGACCGCACCATCGGCCTCAGGCTCGAAGCGCTTGCCAACAAGGCTCGCGTCATCGGCGTCGCCGCCGGCGAGGACAAGCATCTGATTGCGGCAGCTTGTCTTAGGGCCGGCTACGTGACGGACCTGGTCACCGACGAGGGAACCGCGTTGCGCATATTGGAGGAGACAGCCTAATGGAGGACGTGCTTCATATCGAAGGCTTGTCCAAGCGATTTCCGCCACAGATCGTGGCGCTTGCAGAGGCCAATCTGACGGTCCGCAAGGGAGAGGTGCACTGCCTGCTCGGCGCCAACGGCGCCGGCAAATCGACATTCCTCAAGTTGATCGCCGGCGCCCTGTCGCCCTCGGGCGGCGAGATAAAGGTTAATGGCAAAAAGGTCACCTTCCGGACGCCCTCGGAAGCGGCGGCATCGGGCATTTCGATGATCTACCAGGAACTCGATCTCGTACCGCAGCTGACCGTTGCCGAGAACCTCTTCCTCGGCCATCCGCCGGCACGCTACTGCTTCCTCAGGAAAGGCAACCGCCGCCAGCGCGCCGGGGAGGCGCTTGCCCGCGTCGGCGCGAGCTTCTCGCCGGATGACCGCGTCGGCAGCCTGTCGATCGCCAACCAGCAGCTGACGGCGATTGCCCGATCGCTCACGCGCGATGCCAAGGTCATTATCATGGACGAGCCCTCAGCCGCGCTGAACGAGAACGAACTGAAGGCCGTCTTCCGCGTTATCCGCGAACTTACCGCCCAGGGCGTCGCCATTCTGTATGTCAGCCATCGACTCGGCGAGCTGCGTGAGATCGGCGACCGCGTCACCGTGTTGCGCGGCGGACAGACAATCGAGACTTTCGATGTAGCGGGCACGCCCGACAGCGCGCTAGTCGAAGCCATTCTCGGCCGCAACCGCGCTCTGGTGGAACGGCAGGACCGGCCGCCCGTCACAGGCGAGGTGGTGCTGAAGGTCGATCGGCTGACAGGCGCACAGGGTCTCAATATCAGCAATTTCGAGCTGCGCCGCGGCGAGATCGCAGGTTTGACAGGTCTCAACGGGTCCGGCCGGACCTCGTTTCTGAAGGCATTGTTCGGTGCCGACAGCAGCAACGCCCAGATGTCCCTCCACGGCAAGCCCTTCCGGCCACGGTCCCCGCGCGATGCCATTCGCGCCGGGCTCGGGCTCGTGCCGGAAAACCGCAAGACCGAGGGGCTGATCCTCGACGCACCGATCTACCGCAACGCCATGCTGCCGAGCATGCAGGGCAAGTTCCTTGCCCGCCACGGCCAGATGAAGTCACAGGCGATCCCCGTCCTCAAGCAGCTCTCGACCAAGTACGGTGCGCCGGAGCAGAAGATCATCCAGCTCTCGGGCGGAAACCAGCAGAAGGTCGTCCTCGCCAAATGGATCATCAAGGGCGCACAACTTCTCCTGCTCGACGAGCCGTCCCGCGGCCTCGACATCGGCGCCAAGGCCGATCTCTACCGACTGGTAGAACAGCTGGCCGCCAAGGGCGCGGCTGTCATCGTCGCTTCCTCCGAGCTGGAGGAGCTCTATGCGGCCTGCGACACCATCTGGGTCTTCCATGAAGGCCGCAACATCGCCCGGTTCGATCCGGCGAAGACCGATCAGGACACCATCCTGAAACACCAGATTCTGGGAGAAGACTACCATGACTGACACCGTGACGGGTACGTCGCCGATGCTGCGCTCCCCGCGCCGCATCGTCGATCTGGCGATCGAATACAATTTCATCGTGATCTTCCTGGTAGTCGTCGCGATCGCGGCGATCCTGTCGCCAAACTTCCTGACGCCGGTGAATATCTCCAACCTGTTCCAGCAGGCGACCGTCACCGGCGTTGTCGCCATCGGCATGACCTTCGTCATCCTGACGGGCAACATCGACCTCTCGGTCGGCTCGGTCACGGCGCTCTCCGGCATGCTGGTTGCCGTGCTCCTGGCGGCCGGAATGCCTGTTGTGCCGGCACTGTTCCTGACGATCCTTGTCGGCGCCTTGGCGGGCGCCGTCATCGGCCTGATCACGGCGATTGCCGAAGTACCGAGCTTCATCGTCTCGCTGGCCGGCCTCGTTTCCTTCCGCGGCGTCACCTACCTGCTGACGGACGGCGTGCCGGTCTCCGGCCTTCCCCCGGCCTTCGGATCGATTTCCTCGACGATGGTTTCCATCTTTCCCGGCACGTCCATCAGCACCATGGGTTTGATCTTCGTCGTCCTCTGCGTCGTCGCCGGCGGCATCCTGCGCCTAACCGTCTTCGGCGAATCTGTCTATGCTACGGGCGGGAACGCCGAGGCAGCGCGCCTTTCCGGCCTGCCTACGACCCGCATCCTGATACTCGTCTTCACCGTTTCGGGTATCATGAGCGCGCTTGCCGGCATCCTTCTCACCTCGCGTCTGCGGATTGGCCAGCCGACTGCTGCCCAGGGCCTCGAACTGGACGCCATTGCCGCCGTCGTTCTCGGCGGAACCTCACTCTTCGGCGGCCGCGGCGGCGTGCTCGGTACCTTCTTCGCCGTGATGCTGCTGCAGGTGCTGCGCAACATCTTCAACCTGCTCGGCCTTGGCTCCTTCTACCAGATGACCGTGACCGGCCTCATCATCGTGGCCGCCATTCTGCTGAACCGCTTCATCGACATTCGCCGCGGCCGGGGCTGATCCCGCGCGCCTGAGGAACTGGATAACACCAATGACAGAACATATTCCCCGTCCGCAGGGCACGCCGCTGACAACCGACTGGTTCGAAGGCAACGTGGTCAACCTCAGCGCCGCTGAGCGCCGCGCCGCCACGTTGCCCACCCGGCGCACAGTCAAGAAGGAATGGCAGGCAGCCTGGCTGCTGCGCGCCATAACCTGCATCGACCTGACCACGCTCGCCGGCGACGACACGGAAGGCCGCGTCATCAGGCTCTGCGCCAAGGCGAAAGCCCCCATCCGCGCCGACCTGTTGGAAAGCCTCGGGCTCGACAGCCTCACCGTCGGCGCCGTCTGCGTCTATCCGACGATGGTGCCGCATGCCGTCAAGGCGCTTGGCAACTCTGGCATCCCCGTCGCTTCGGTCGCCACCGGCTTTCCCGCCGGCCTCACCCCGCTGCCCATCCGCCTTGCCGAGATACGCTATGCCGTCGAGCAGGGCGCCCGCGAAATCGACATCGTCATCACCCGCGAGCATGTGCTGACGGCGAACTGGACGGCGCTCTACGACGAGATCAGGGCGATGCGCGAGGCTTGCGGTCCAGCACACATGAAGGCGATTCTGGCTACAGGCGATCTGCGCTCGCTCTCCAATGTTTACAAGGCCTCGATGGTCGCCATGCAGGCAGGTTCGGATTTCATCAAGACCTCGACCGGCAAGGAGGAGGTCAACGCCACCCTGCCGGTCTCGCTCACCATGGTCCGCGCGCTCCGCGACTACCGCGACCTCACGGGTCAGATCGTCGGCTTCAAACCGGCCGGTGGCCTGAAGACCGCCAAGGACGCCATGAACTGGCTGATCCTGATGAAGGAGGAACTCGGCACTCGTTTCACCATGCCTGATCTCTTCCGCATCGGCGCCTCCTCCATGCTCGGCGACATCGAACGCCAGCTCGAACATCATCTGACAGGCCGCTATTCGGCCGCCAATCGCCACGCGCAAGCATGAGGACGACCACCATGCCTTCCATCAAGGATATCATGCAAACCATGGATTACGGTCCCGCCCCCGAAAGCAATTCCGAGGTCAACGCTTGGCTGCGGACCCGCTCGGCCGGTCTCGGTCACTACATCAACGGCAAGTTCATGGCCGCAGAGGGCACGCTGATCGATGTCGTCAACCCTGCGACGGAAGAGGTCATAGGCCGCATCGCCAAGGGTACGGCGGACGATGTTGCAGCCGCGGTCAAGGCCGCTCGCGCCGCCTTCCCGAAGTGGTCGGCCCTTGCGGGCCATGAACGTGCGAAATATCTCTATGCTATTGCCCGGCACATCCAGAAGCGCGAGCGCTTCTTCTCAGTGCTCGAGACGATGGACAACGGCAAGACGATCCGCGAGAGCCGCGACATCGACATTCCGCTCGTCGCCCGGCATTTCTACCACCATGCCGGCTGGGCCGAACTCTTGGCCGACGAATTTCCCAACCACACCGCCGTCGGGGTCTGCGGTCAGATCATCCCCTGGAACTTCCCGCTGCTGATGCTGGCGTGGAAGATCGCCCCGGCGCTGGCTGCCGGAAACACCGTCGTCATTAAACCGGCCGATCTTACGCCCCTGACAGCCTGCGCCTTTGCCGAGGTACTAGAAGAAATCGGTCTGCCGCCTGGCGTCGTCAACATCGTTCACGGGGACGGCGAGACGGGTGCCGCGATCGCCGGCCATCCCGATGTCGACAAGGTTGCCTTCACCGGCTCGACCGATGTCGGCCGCATCATCCGACGACAGATTGCCGGCTCGGGCAAGAAGCTCAGCCTCGAACTGGGCGGCAAGTCGCCCTTCATCGTGCTTGAAGATGCCGATCTGGATGCAGCCGTCGAAGGTGTCGTCGACGCCATATGGTTCAACCAGGGCGAAGTTTGCTGCGCCGGATCCCGCATCCTCGTGCAGGAGGGCATTGCGCCGAAATTCTTCAACAAGCTGAAGAACCGCATGACCACGCTGCGCGTCGGCGATCCCCTCGACAAAACGATGGATATCGGCGCCGTCGTCTCGGCCAAGCAGCTCGCCCGCATCAACGGCCTTCTGGCAACGGGCGAGAAAGAAGGGGCGACGCTCAATCTCGCTCCCATCCCCCTGCCCTCCAAGGGGTTTTTCTGCGTCCCTGGCTTCTTCACCGGCACCGCGCCAGCTCACTTGGTCTCGCAGGTCGAGATCTTCGGCCCGGTCGCCACCAGCGGCACCTTCCGCACCCTCGATGAAGCCGTGACGCTGGCCAACGACACGCGCTACGGCCTGGCCGCCTCCGTCTGGTCCGAGAACATCAATCGCGCCATCGAGCTGGCCGCCAGGGTCAAGGCCGGCGTGGTCTGGATCAACGCCACCAACATGTTCGATGCCGCAGCCCCCTTCGGCGGCTACCGCGAGAGCGGCTTTGGCCGCGAAGGCGGCCGCGCCGGCATGGGCGAATATCTGACGCTTGCGGCGGACGAACAGGCGAAGGCGCGTCCCGAGCCGTCGCTCAAGCCACTGGTTACGCCGGCAGCAGGCAAGGCGGATCCCAATATCGACGTCACCTCCAAGCTCTATGTCGGCGGCAAACAGGTTCGCGCGGATGGCGGCCAGAGCTATACCGTCACGGGCAAGGGCGGCCAGGTCCTTGGCCAAGCGGCGCTCGCCAACCGCAAGGACATCAGGAATGCCGTCGAAGCTGCCAACAAGGCGACATCCTGGAGCGGCGTGACGGCGCACAACAGGGCGCAGGTGCTGTATTTCCTGGCCGAGAACCTCAACCAGCGCAGCGCCGAGTTCGTGGCGGCGCTGGCCTCGACTGGCGCCAGCCCGAAGGCCACGGACGAGGTCGAGCAGACCATCCGCCGCGCCTTCTGGTATGCCGCGCAGGCCGACAAGTTCGACGGCGCGGTAACTGCCACCAAGTCCCGGCACGTGACGATGACGGTGAACGAGCCGTATGGCACGGTCGGTATCGTCGCCCCCGATGAGGCACCCCTTCTGTCGCTGCTGTCGCTGATCCTACCGGCCATCGCGCTCGGAAACCGCGTGGTCGCCATCGCTTCGCAGAGCCATCCCCTGATCGCCGCCCGTTTTTATCAGGTCATCGAGACCTCGGACGTGCCGGACGGCGTCATCAACATTCTGACTGGTGAACGCGACGTGCTAGCCAAAACGCTGGCCGAGCACGACGACGTGTCAGCCGTCTGGTACTGCGGCAGCGCCGAGGGGTCGGCGATGGTCGAGGCCGCGTCTGTCGGCAATCTCAAATCGACGTGGGTCGACAACGGCAGGCTTCGCGACTGGCGCGATCCGAGGCAGGGACAAGGTGCAGAGTTCCTGCGCCGCAGCTCTCAGCTCAAGACGATCTGGCTGCCTTATGGCGAGTAGCCTAACCGAAGGGCGCGCTTTCGTGCGCCTTTCCTTCTTCACAAGTTATTGCTCCGGCAAGAACCAGGCAGATGTCTGACAACCAACCGTAATTAAAGGGCCGGTACAACATCCGACGACTTCTACCGGCCCACCTCATCGCATTGCTTCTCCATCGCAAAGGACGTGGGACCGCGCGATCAATCAGCGGCTTTTGCGTTCCATGACCCGTCCTTGGGGACTGCGCCTGGCTCTAAGCTTTTGTATGTTTGGCGGCGGCAAGAATGGTCTCCCCGATATCCGCAAAGCCGAGACCCGCAGGCCGGGTCGAAATCCATCGAGGGGCATGGGGTAACTCCGGCAATATCGACAGAACATTGTTCACGCCGAAGGAATTGCCGATGTAGCCGAACATCGGTGCATCGTTGCGGGAATCGCCGACAAAAGCTGTCACCAGCAGAACCTCTTCCGGGCTCACGCCAAACTCCTGGACCAGGACACGCTCACTCATCGAGCGCTTGTCGTAATTGCCTATCCACGTGTTGATGTGGATCGAGCTAACGGCAACGGTTGCCGAACGGGCGCGCAGACACGTCGCCAAGCGGTCAACCTCGGCCGGCGGATGGCCAACAATATCGATGGCAACGTCTGCCAGCCGAAAGGCTTGGTCATGCGCAATCTGAAAGGGCAAGCCCTCGTGTGCGATAATGTCGGCAACCGTTTCGAGATGACGCCGTTGTCGCTCGCTCTGAACTGCCTGCCCCTCCCAATAGTCGAAGATCACATTGCGCCCCCGGCGGAAGACGGCAAAGGCGCCGCTTTCGCCGATTGCCGCCTTGACGGGCCAGGCGCGGACAATGTGCTCGCACCAGCCCGCGGAGCCGCCAGTGACCGGAATGACCGCAATGCCGGCATCGTTCAGATCCCAAAGCATCTGATAGGTCTCAGGCAGCAACTGCCCTTCGGTTGTCAGCGTGTCGTCAATGTCGGTGAAGAGATAGCGGACGCCGCGAAGCTCGTCTGCAGATGGAGCTCGATCAACAAAAGTCATCAATTTTCCTCGCCGCTTGTGACGATTTCGACGCCGCTTGCGGCAAGTGCCTGCCTGCTCTGCGAATCGTCCGGAAGGCGATCCGTGTAGAAGCGGTTGAGTTGCTTGAACGGAGCGACGCGAACAGCCGCCGTTCGCTCCCATTTACTGACGTCGGCTACGAGAAAGCGCGTCTGCGAATTCTCGATCAACGCATTGGTGATCTGCGCCTCACCATAGCTGAAATCCATAATCCCGTTGGTCGCGCTCAACGCACCGGCACCAAAGACGGCATAATTGGCGTAGAACTTCTCGATGAACTTGATGACGTCGGCGCCGACCACGTCGCGGTCGTCATGGCGCAGCAATCCTCCCGTCAAATGCACTTCCACGCTCGGCGCATCGCAAAGGGTCAGCGCCACATGGATATTGTTGGTCACGACAGTCAGGCCCTTGTGGTCGCGCAACGCCTCCGCCACGAATTGAACCGTGCTGCCGATCCCGAGAAAGACGGTCGAGTCCGGACCGATATCGCTGGCCAGACACCTGGCGATCGACCGTTTGGCACGCTTGTTCAACTGCGCGCGCGCATTGAGGGATATATTGCTGCCTTCGACGGGGAGGTCCACGCCGCCGTGAAATCGCCGGGCGAAACCCAGATCGCACAGCGTGTTGATATCGCGGCGTATCGTCTGCGTCGTCAGATCATAACGGCGAGCGAGCTCCTCGATGAACTGGGTCCCCTCGTTTTCGATCAATGCCAGGATTTCACGCTGTCGCGCCGAGATCATACGCTGCGCCATCGGCTGTCCCTACTTCAGAAAAAGGCTCGGATCGTCGGTTATCACGCCCGTCAGTCCGGCCAGCCAGAAGGACGTCAGCAGACGGGGATCATTGCAGGTCCACGCACGCACTTTGATACCACGACTTGCTGCATCTTCCAGGAAGCCGATGCTCAGCGATTTGTACAAGAGGTGGATCGTCTGTGCCGGCACGGTTGCAAGCCGGTCGGCCCAGTCTTCGGGCAGCTTGCTCCAGAGCATTGCGAGATCATAGTTCGCGTCCAGCGCATGCATCGCCCGCAGTGCATCCGGATCGAAGCTGGAGATCATCACCTGCGTATGCGCTGCACGGCTTTGAAGATGCTCGTGAACCGTCTTCGTCAACTGCTCGAGCGAGGTCTGATGCGGATGCTGCTTGATCTCCACATTGATGTTGAGACCGAGGCGCCCCAGCTCCGGCACGACATCGGCAAGCAGCGGGATCCTTTCGCCCTTGAACCTCTCGCCGAACCACGCGCCTGCGTCGATCCCCGAGAGATCGGCAGCCGTCATGTCCTTGAGGTGCCCCTTCGAAGAGGAACAGCGGTCGACCGTCACGTCGTGAATGACGACGGCGGTCCCATCGCCGAGAAGCGCCACGTCCAGTTCGACCCACCGGGCGCCCTGTTCAGCTGCCGCCTTGAATCCGGCGATCGTGTTTTCGGGTGCGACGGCAGATGCGCCGCGATGGGCCTGGATCTCGTTTTTTGCCGGACCCGAAGCCAATAGGTGCTGTGTCATCATGTTCACTTTTCAAAATAAAAGATCGGTATTGTTGACGTCGTTTTTATGCTGCGCCGTATCAGGGATTATCTGTTCGCTTGCCTGTCTGGCGATTGAAAGGATGAAGGGCTGAGACGCGAATATAGACCGGGATCCTGGTGGCTTCGCCGAGGTCGGGTCGTCCAGGCACCGTCAGAATGGCCGTCTGATTACTCTCGCCCAGGCGGATGTGCAAATGGCTTTCGCCGCCGATCGGCTCCAGGAGCTCCACCGTCGCATCGAGGCGGATCGAAGGCTCGCCCGGCTTCCCGGTGAAAATGTCGTCGGGTCGAACGCCGATCGTATCCGTACCGACCGGCAGCGCGAGCAATCCATCACCATCCGCTCGTGTGAGGAGGTCAAGCGGCAAGATGTTCATCGGCGGCGAACCGATAAAGCTCGCGACAAACAGGCTGGCAGGACGGTCGTAAACATCAACAGGTGTTCCGACCTGCTCGACAAGACCACCGTTCATCACCACGAGGCGATCTGCCAATGTCATTGCCTCGAGCTGGTCATGGGTGACATAGATGCTGGTCGTCTTTAGCCGGCGCTGCAGTCGGCGAATTTCCACACGCATCTGCACCCTGAGCTTTGCGTCGAGATTGGACAGTGGTTCGTCGAAGAGGAATGCCGCAGGCTCGCGGACAATGGCGCGTCCCATTGCGACGCGCTGGCGCTGGCCGCCGGACAGTTGGCGCGGCTTTCGCTCGAGCATCGGAGCGATCTCAAGAATATCGGCGACTTCGGCGATCCGACGATCAATCTCGGCCCGGGGCGTGCCCCGGTTTTTCAGACCGTATTCCAGGTTCTTGCGGACGCTCATATGCGGATAAAGCGCATAGTTCTGGAAGACCATGGCGATGTCTCGTTCGGCAGGCTCTGCCCTGTTGACGTTGCGTCCGCCGATCTGGACCGCGCCTCCGCTGACTGTTTCCAAGCCTGCTATCATTCGCAACAAGGTCGATTTTCCGCAGCCCGAGGGACCAACCAGAACAATGAACTCGCCGTCTGCGACAGAAAGGTTGATGCCTTTGACCGCGGGGACCGAACCATAGTCCTTCTTGATGTCGATTATATTGATCGTTGCCATTTCTTATTTCTCCGTTTCGACCAAGCCCTTAACGAAAAGGCGCTGCATGGCGACGATGACGAGGACAGGGGGAAGAGCTGCGAGGATGACGGCCGACATGACGAGGTTCCAACGCGGCTCGGCGTCAGCGACGGCCGCCATGCGCTGAATACCCATCACCACGGTGTAGAGGCTCTGATCGGTGGTGATGATCAACGGCCACAGATATTGGTTCCAGCCGAGGACGAAGAGGATGATGAAGAGGGCGGCGATGTTGGTGACCGACAGCGGCAGGAGGATATCCCAGAAGAATTTCATCGGTCCCGCGCCATCGACGCGTGCTGCCTCCATCAATTCGTCTGGTATGGTAAGGAAGAACTGACGGAAGAGGAATGTCGCCGTCGCCGACGCGATCAGCGGAACGATAAGGCCACCGTAATTGTTGAGCATACCGAGATYGGCGACGACTTTATAGGTCGGGACGATACGCACCTCGACCGGCAGCATCAAGGTGATGAAGATCATCCAGAACGCCAGGTTCCTGAACGGGAACCGGAAATAGACGATCGCGAAGGCCGACAGGATCGAAATGACGATCTTGCCGACTGCGACACCGACTGCCATGATCAAGGAATTCAGCATCATCGGGCCGATGGGCGGCGCGCCGGCATTCGTCATGCCTGCAGTCAGCATCGTGGAATAGTTTTCGATCAGATGCGTGCTCGGCGTGAGCGGCACGACGCCGGAGAGAAAATCGTTGGGCCCGTGGGTCGAAGCGATGAAGGCGACGTAGACCGGAAAGACCACGACAACGACACCGACGATCAGAACCAGATGGGCAAGGAAGGTGAGAAAAGGGCGATTTTCGACCATTGTCGTGATCCTCAATACAGCACACGCCGCTCGATGAACCGGAACTGGATGGCCGTCAGCGCGACAACGATCACCATGAGAATGACCGATTGGGCCGCCGAAGAGCCGAGATTGAGGCCGATGAAACCATCAAAATAGACCTTGTAGACCAGGATCTCGGTTGCCCGCGCCGGACCTCCCTGCGTCGTGGCGTGGATGATGCCGAACGTGTCGAACATCGCGTAAACGATATTGATGACGACGAGGTAGAAGGTCGTCGGCGAGATCAGCGGGAAGACGATCGTCCAGAAGCGCTTGACCGGGCCCGCGCCATCGATAGACCCCGCCTCCAGCAGAGACCGCGGCACGGACTGGAGTGCTGCCAGGAAAAACAGGAAGTTATAGGATATCTGTTTCCAGGTGGCGGCGATAACGATGAGCGCCATCGCATCGTTGGGATTGATCAGGTGGTTCCAGTTCACGCCCATCGACCGCAACAGATAGGCGATGATGCCGATCGACGGGTTGAACATGAACCACCAGAGGATGCCCGCGATCGCCGGCGCGACGGCGTAGGGCCAGATCAGCAGGGTTGAATAGAGCCGTGAGATGCGCAGCACGCGCGTTGCGGCCGCCGCCAGTATCAAAGCGATCGACGTCGACAATACCGTTACAAGAACCGCGAAGATCAGCGTATTGCCGAAGGCATCGAGGTAGAGCGGATCGGCAAACAGGCGACGATAGTTGTCAAACCACACGAAGCTCGTTTTGAAGCCGAAGGCGTCCTGGCGCAGGAATGACTGCCAGAACGCGGTTGCGGCCGGCCAGAGAAAAAAGACGACGGTGACAAGGATCTGCGGGGCAATCAGCAGGTAAGGGAGAAGTTTGCCCGGAAAGACAGTCCGTTTGGTTTGCATGCGTCCTCACGTCCCGATGGGTTTTCTGGGCGAAGGGCCGGCATTGAGCCGGCCCTTCGGTGTGKACTACTGATTGGCGGACTGGAAGTCGCGCAGCTGTTCGTTGCCACGTGCGACCACGGAATCCAGCGCTTCCTTGGCCGTTTTCTTGCCCGACAGGAGAGCGGCGAATTCATCGTCGATGATGCCGCGGACCTGAACGTAATTGCCGAAGCGGATGCCCTTTGAATTGTCCGTCGGCGTCACGCGCGTCAGCTGCTTGATGCCGATATCAGTACCTGGGTTCTTGTCGTAATAGCCCTGATCCTGCCCGAGCTTGTAGGCCGCTTCGGTGATCGGCAGGTAACCGGAGAACTGATGCCAGCCGGCCTGAACCTCGGGCTTTTGCAGATAGGTGTAGAACTTTGCGACACCCTTGTATTCGTCCTCGGGCCGTCCCTTGAGCGTCCACAGCGTGGCGCCGCCAATGATGGAATTCAGAGGCTGCTCGATGACATCATTATAGTATGGAAGAGGAGCAAAACCGACTTCGAAGCCCTTGGCGTTGTTCACGACGCCCGCCCGGCCCGCCGACGAGTTCATGTACATCGCACATTCCTGCGAATAGAACATCGGCGGGGCGTTGTCGCCGCCGCCCGGTCCGCCGTACTTGAACAGTCCTTCATCCTGCCATTTTTTCAAGTTGTCCCAATGGCGAACAGTCAGGTCGTTGTTGAATGTGAATTCGGCATCAAGGCCACCAAAGCCGTTGGCCTTGGTCGAATAGGGCTTGTCGTGCAGTGCATTGAGATTTTCGGTCTGAATCCAGGAGATCCAGGCGCTGGTGAAACCGCACTTGGCAGCACCAGACTCCATGATTTTGCGCGAGAATGCCTCGACATCGGCCCATGTCTTCGGCGGCGTTTCGGGGTCGAGCCCCGCCTTTTTGAAGACATCCTTATTGTAGTACAGGATGGGGGTCGAAGAGTTGAATGGCAAAGACAGGACGTTACCGCTGGTATCGGAATAATAACCGACGACCGGCGCAATAAACTTGCTTTGGTCCCAAGCTTCCCCTTCGTCCTTCATGAGCTGGTAGACAGGATAGATGGCGCCTTGCGCTGCCATCATCGTTCCGGTTCCGACCTCGTAGACCTGAACGATCGCGGGCTGCTGGTTGGCGCGGAAAGCGGCAATGGCGCCGGTCAGGGTCTCGTCATAGGTACCCTTGAAGACGGGCACGATCTCATAGTCGGCCTGTGACGCATTGAAGCCCTTGGCGATCTCCTCCAGTTTCGCACCGTTCTCGCCGCCCATCGCGTGCCACCACTGAATCTTGGTCGCCGCCATGGCCGGAGCGCTCAAGGACAGGCTCAGCAGACCCGCAGACAGATAATAAGCAGCCTTATTCATCTCTCACTCCCGATGTTGATGTTTGGAGCCTCCGCTCCGAACGCGCCGCAACCCTACCAGCTGACATTCATATTGCAATCGCCAAATATTCAAATGAACATTTGCGCTAACCCGCATGCAGGGATGGCTGCAAATGTGAAGAATTTTCGAAAAGGCTATAGCGATGTTCATGTCTTTTCGCGACGAACGGCGTCCTGCGCGGGCTTAAATGCTCCCACGATAAAAGGTCAGATGTTCGAATGAATATAAGACAGATCTTGAACCGATCGGACGTGCCGCATTCAGTTCCGGGCAGTTTCGCTGATTTGGCGCATGCACGCCGCACCGATCCGTAAGGATCGGCCGGAAACAAAGAAGCGTATTGGAGCGGTGGCGCTCAAGGCGGCGGAAAACGGGAATTCGCATCACACGAGGGCGTGAGAAAGGGCAAAACGACAGGCTAGAGACTTGGCCAGGTCGGGGTAGCTACTAGTAAAATGATGTGGCCGACGCCGAGGTGACAATGGTCCCCTTGACCAAGGCGCAAGCCGGTGAACACGTAAGATCATATTGCAATCAAAAAAAAATTTCATGTAAAAAAATTCAAAAATTGGCTGTATTTCTTGTGATATGGCGTCGAGAGTATCAGAATTTTAATTCGCTATTACAGTAGCTTAATTAGTTCCATCACCGCGGGTCGTGAAAGTTTTTTGTTGAGCGGAAGCCATTTTTTACAGCGCTCTTTTTACGAATTTTACAGGTCTTGAAATTTTTATTGCAAAGAAGATTTAGCGGGTTCTTAATCGAAAAAAAGGAACCCCATGATGCTCACCAGGTCCGAACGCGCTCCCGCACCATTTTCTGCTGAAGCCCTTCTCGACGGATTTCAGCCCAGCTTCGAATTCGAGCCGATCAATCCATTGCCGGAAGAGGAATTTGCAGAACGTCTGCGCCATATCCGCCGCGAGGCCACCGTGGCCGGCCATGACGTCATCCTCGTCCATGCCGATTCCATCGGCTCCTATCGCGTGTCGAATTCGTATCTGCGCTACATCTGCGACTGGATGCGCGAAGGYGTGCTSRTCATTCCGACGGACGAGGACTTACCGATGGCGCTGTTCTCCTTCTTCAGCAGTTCCGTCCTGTTGCCTCCGGCCGGCGAACCCGTGCTTGTCGACGATATCTGGCAGATCGGCACTTGGGGACGTGAAACCTATAATCGCCCCGGCCGCGCCGTCGATCGTGTCGTCGAGGCCGTTGCCACGCATCTGGAGGGACGAGGATTTGCCTGCAGCCAGATCGGGCTCTTCGGCGACGCCACCTCCTCACCCTGTTGGGACGGCCTGAAGGCCCGCCTGCCGCGCAGCCACTTCGTTGCCGATGCCGGCATCATCGAACGGATGCAGCGGCGGCGAAGCAAGCGGGAGCAGGCGATCGTGCGTGCCGCGGCGCAACTTGCCGACATCGGCATCCAGGCCGCCTATCACGTCACCCGCCCGGGTGTCACCGACCACCAGATCTATGCCGCCTTCACCTATGCGCAGATGGCGCGCGGCGGCGAGTGGGGCGACGGCTATCAGATCGGGATCAATCGCTTCGGCACCCATTGCGGCAAGCCCTATGGTCATGTCGTCAGCCCCGGCGACCTCGTCAATCTCTATATTTCAAGCGTCAGCTATCACGGCTACTCCGCGCAGATCGCCCGCATGATCGCCGTCGGCGACATTACCGATGAACAGGAAGAAGTCCTGCAGATGTGCGTCGAAGGCGTCGAGGCGGCAGCGGCGCGTGTGCGCCCGGGTGTCTTGGTCTCCGAAGTCGCCAACGCATCGTTCGAGCCCTATATCCGGCGTGGATATCTGAAATCGGCCGACAGTCGAACGATGCCTTACAATTGGCAATCGAATGAGGACGGATCGCCCCGCCAGATTCCGCGCAGCTATGTGGCTGACGCCGATTGGGAGCGGCAGGGACGCCGGCTCATGCATGTCTATCCGGCGACCAAAGGGCCGCACAATCCCAATGTCGGTCATTCCGTTTCGATGGCCAAATTCAAGCCCTACAACATCGCCTCCAACAATCATGACCGGCTGGAGGAAGGGATGACCTTCGTCCTGCATTCGCAGTGGCTGGATCCGATGGTGGCGGGCTGCAATGTCGGTGACTGCTATCTCGTCACCGACGACGGCTGCGAGAATCTCAGCTGCAACACACCGCTGGCGCCTTACCGCGTCAAGGCCTGACCCAAGAACAACAATAACTCGACAAAACAAACAAAAGAGGTGAACGAAAATGAACAGAATTTCCCTGCTATCCGGTGCGTGCGCCGTCATCATCGCATTGGCTGCGGCAGTACCCGCCATGGCGCAAGACAAGGTGAAACTCGTCGTCTCGAATTCCCAATGGCTCGACGCCTTGCGCGGCGACGCCCTTTGGAAGGCGGTTAAGGCCTATGAAAAACATGCGCCGAATGTGCAACTCGAAGCCCTCGGCATCCCGTCGAAGGATTACGGCGACCGGCTGATGACTGAATTCGGCGCCGGCCAGGGGCCGGATGTGGCGATCATTCAAGAAGGCGTCTTCTTTGCATTGGCAGATGCCGGCCATCTCGTCGATGTCGGCTCGGCGACGGAAGGTGTTTCGCTCAACGCGACGGCAAAAAACGGCATCGTCGACGGGGTGACGCTCGGCGTTCCCTGGCAGCGCGCGGCCTATGCGCTGATCTATAACGGCAAGCTCACCGATGCTGCCGGCGCTGCCGTGCCGAAAACCATCGACGAACTCATCGAGAACGCCAAGACGGTGCAGGACAAGACCGGCGCCGTCGGCTTCACCTCGCGCCACCAGATCAACGACTTCTCCGGCTTTTACATGGATTTCCAGAGCTGGGCCTATGGCTATGGAGTCAACTGGGTCAACGACAAGGGCAAATTGACCATCGATACGCCCGAAGCCGTCCAGGCGGTAACCGCGTTCAAGAAGATGTACGATGCGAAGATCATCCCCGTCGGCGATGACATGCCGACCCAGCGCACGCGCTTCAAGGAAGGCCGGGTCGGCTTCAGCATCGACAACTCAGGCGGAACGCTGAACATCGCTTCCGGCGGGACCATCAAGAGCGCCGAGATGCATGCCGCACCCCTGCCCTTCCCCAATCCGGGCGCCCATCAGCAGATCTATGTCGTCGTCAACGCCAACGGCAAACATCCCGACGAGGCCAAGGACTTCCTGAAATGGCTGATGAGCCCGGAAGGTCAGACCGAACTGCGCAAAGCGTCAGGGCCGGACATGCTGGCGACCGACGTGCCGCTGACCGAAGACTTCGTCGCCGCCAACCCTTGGGCTCCCGTCTTTGCCGAGATTGCCCAGAAGTCGCGCTCGGTTCTCATCCCCGGCTACGAGGTCGAGACGACGCAGATCATGCGCCCCGTCATGGAGGCCGTCGAGGAAGTGCTCATCAACGGCACCGACCCCGCCGCAGCGCTCGCAAAGGCTCAGGAGAAAGTCGATGGCATGTTCTGAGGAACAGCCGCCGCTTGAGAAGGAATTGGGCCATGACTGAACAAACCCTGCTGGAGCGGCCCATGGCCGTCCCAGCATACTCCGCCCGAAAATCCGGGACCCGCAGGAGGCTGAACGGGCTTCTGCCTTATGCCTTCGTCATACCTCCGGCCCTTTATCTGCTGGTGTTCATGTTCTGGCCGCTCGGCAGGCAGATCTATCTGAGCCTGACCCGCACGCGGCTTGCCAATCCGAACCGCAGCACTTTCATCGGATTGCGGAATTACGAAAGGCTGCTCGACAATCCCGATTTCTACACGACGCTGCAGATCACCCTGATCTACTCCGTCATGGCTGTCGTGATCGGCGTTGCCGTCGGCTTCGTCGCAGCGCTTGCGCTGAACCGGCCGTTTCCCGGGCGCACCCTGGTACGCGGCGTCCTGCTGTTCGGCTGGGCAGTTCCCAATGTCGCCGCAGCCCTCGTATGGCTGTGGATCTTCAACGAGCGGTCAGGCATCCTCAACACGATCGTCACCGGTCTCGGTCTCGAACGAATTTCCTGGCTGACCAGCACCGAAATGGCGCTGCCTTCGATCCTCCTCGTGACGGCGTGGCAGGTCGCGCCCTTCGTCATGCTGGTGATGCTGGCGGCACTTCAATCCGTTCCAGAAGAAGTGAAAGAGGCGGCGGTGGTCGACGGAGCTGACAAGCTCAATGTCTTCAGAGCCGTGACGCTGCCGCACATCCTGCCGACATTGCAGCTCGTTTCCCTGTTGGTCATGGTCTGGTCGATCCGCCGCTTCGACATCATCTACCTCCTGACAGGCGGCGGTCCGGTCGGAAGCACCAGCACGCTGATCGTCAAGCTGCGTCAGGTCGCCTTCGAGAACCATGACCTCGGCCTTTCCAGCACCTATGGCGTGGTCGGCCTGATCCTGGCGCTATCGGTCGCCGCAATCCACGCGCTCTTCAATCACCGCCGCCAGAAAATGAGTTCGCGATGAGCAATCTCCATCAAATTCCGACCCGCCTGCTGCATATCCTGCTCGTACTGGCGCTTACGGTCTTCGGCGGCTTTCCGATCTACTGGATGGCGACGACTGCGCTTTCGCTGAATTCCGAACTGTACAACAGCGGCCAGATACCTTGGCCGCAGCTTGCCAACCTGCCGGGCATGATCGCTGAACTCGCCCAGCTGCCTTTGATGCGCTGGCTTGTGAATACCAGCATCGTGGCCGTGGGAACCACCGTTCTCAGCCTGGTTCTCGGCGCCCTTGCCGGCTATTCCCTCAGCCGCTTCAAGTTTCACGGCAAGAGCATTCTCGGCTTCCTGATGTTCATGACGCAGGTCGTTCCCGAGGCGCTGATCCTCGTGCCGCTCTACGCCATGTTCATCACGCTCGGCCTTCTCAACAGCCTGTTCGGGCTGGTGCTCGCCAATGTCGGCTTCTCGCTGCCGGTCGCCGCCTTTATCATCAAGGGCGCCATCGATGCCGTTCCCTACGAGATCGAAGAATCGGCCGTCATCGACAATTGCCCGCGCATCAGCGTGCTGACGATGATCATCCTGCCGATCATCGCGCCGTCAATGGCGGCGGCCGCGGTGATTTCCTTTTTCGCCGGCTGGAACGAATATCTCTTCGCCTCGACCTTCCTGATGGACAGAGATCTGTGGCCGGCCAGCGTCGGGCTCGCATCCTTCGTCGGCCAGTACGAGACGCCGCTTTCGGCGGTCATGGGGGCGGCTTTGATCTTCAGCCTCCCGGCTGTCGTCTTCTTCCTTCTCATCCAACGCAAGATCGTCGCCGGCATCACCGCCGGTGCAGTTAAGGGATAGAGCCATGCCTCAGATCACCATGAAAGGCGTCAGCAAGAACTTCGGCGACGTCACCGTCATTCCCCGGTTCGATGCCTCGATCGATGACGGCGAATTCCTCGTCCTCCTCGGGCCCTCGGGCTGCGGCAAATCCACCCTGCTGCGCATGATCGCCGGACTAACCGAAATCACCGTGGGCACCCTCAGTTTCGATGGCGAGGATGTCAACGAATGGACGCCCAGCCGACGTGGCGTCGCCTTCGTCTTCCAGTCCTATGCGCTTTATCCGCATATGACGGTGCGCGAAAATATCGCCTTCCCGTTGCTGATGGATGCGTTCCGCAAATGGCATCACATACCGCTCGTCAGCAGCGTTATGCGCTGGAAGCTGATGCGCCGTCCCGATATCGTCGAACGCACCAACCAGATCGCCGAACAGCTGGAACTGGCGCCCCTGATGGACCGGCGCCCGGCGAGCCTGTCCGGCGGCCAACGCCAGCGTGTCGCCCTCGCCCGCTCGCTGGTGCGAGATCCATCGCTCTACCTTCTGGACGAGCCGCTCTCCAATCTCGATGCCAAACTGCGCACACAGATGCGTTCTGAGATATCCACCCTGCATCAGCGCGTCCGCAAGACCTTCGTCTACGTCACCCACGATCAGGTCGAGGCCATGACGATGGCGACGAAGATCATCGTCATGAATCGCGGCGAGATTCAGCAGATCGGCACGCCTGATGAAATCTATGAGAATCCGGCAAACACCTTCGTCGCCCGCTTCGTCGGCGCGCCTCCGATGAACCTTCTCACCGTCAGGCGGCAGGGGCAACAGCTGACGCTCGAGGGCGGCGCAACCTTCACGCATCCAGGCGAGCTGCATGCCGAAAAGACGCTGATCCTCGGCTTGCGGCCCGAGCGGCTGAAATTGCAATCGGCAGAACAGCCGGGCGTTCCCGTCGAAGTGAGCCTGGTCGAAAAACTCGGTGCCGAAGTCATCCTCGGATGCCGCCTCGTGCATCCCGGTGACAGGCAATCCGGCGACCTCTTGCGACAGGATCTGGTCTTCGTGCGCATTTCCGGCAATCCGCATGTCGCGATCGGCACACGGGCATCGCTTGGATACGATCCGGCGGGCGTGAACTGGTATTCGACCGAGACCGGCAAGGCGCTGCATTCAGCTCCTGCTCCCCTGCTCTCCTGCAGCGCCTGAGGAGCTCACATGTTCGATTTTCACGTCGCGGCGACAGGCCACAGCCTGAACTACCTTCCGCACTATGTCGCCATGCGGCAAGGCTTCTTCGAAGCGGAGGGTCTGCGTGTCACGGTGAGCGTGCCGCGCCCCTGGGATCTGGTGCTCGAAGAACTCCGCCGCGGATCCGCCCAAGCGGCCCTCGGCGGCATCTGGGTGCCGTCGATGTATCTCGGCCGCGGCACGCGTTTTACCCCCTTCGCCCAGATTGCAGCCCGCGCGCCGCTGGCCGTCGTCGGGCGGGAAAGACCGGAAGAATTCAGCTGGGGGAAGCTGCCCGGCAGGGCGGTCTTGATGAAGGGCAGCAATGGCGCAAGCGTCGGGCTCTTCTTCAAATTATGCCTGCGGGAGCATGACATCGATCCCGGGCAGGTCAGCTATATCCAGGATCTCGACGGCGCCATGCTGGCCGAGCTTTTCCATGGCGGCATGGGCGACTACCTGATCGTCGATTACCCGAATGCGCTGCGGATGGAAGCCGAGGGCCGCGGTCACGTCGTGCAGCCGCTTGCCGTCACTGGCGGCAAGGTGCCGTGGAGCGTCTACTACGCGCTCGGCGAAAGCGATCCCGAACGGCAGGAGACCCAGACGCGGTTTGCCCGTGCCCTCAATCAGGGCATGGAATGGATATTGGCGAGAGACCCGGAGACCTATGCTGATTTCCTGATCGAGACCTTCCCCAACCAGCCTTTGAATATCCTATTATCGGTTGCCCGAACCTATATCGCCCACGGCATGTGGACGACGCCGCGGATCGATGCGGATGGCTATCGCCGCTGGCAGGAAGGCATCATGGCAGGTCATCTCACCGCGGGTGCGATCCCCTATGAGCAACTGATCGATCCCGTTCCGACCCGGCAATGGCAAAGGGCTGAAGAAACAGCATGAAAATAGCCGTCATCAATCCGAACACGACCCCCGAGATGACCCAAGCGATCGGGGCGGCCGCGGCACGATCGGCTGCCCCGACGACCGAACTCATGATCCGCCAGTCGAACCACGGTCCCTTGGCAATCGAAGGGCCGTTCGACGGGGCGGTCTGCCTGCCCGGCCTTCTCCAGGCCATTCAGCAGGCCGAGGCAGACGGCGCGAGCGCCCATGTCATCGCCTGTTTCGACGACACCGGACTGGATGCGGCACGAGCGCTTTCCCGCCGCCCTGTCATCGGGGTCGGCGAGGCGGCGCTCCATGTCGCGAGCCTCCTCGCTCAGGAATTCTGTGTCGTCACGACCCTTTCACGATCGGTGCCGACGCTGAAGATGAACATCCTGCGCTACGGATTCGAGCGCCGCTGCCCGCAGGTCCTGGCCAGCGACATTCCCGTGCTGGATCTGCATCGGCCGGAAAGCGGAGCGCGGCAGAAAATCTCCGGCCTCATCGTTCGCGCGATGGAAAACGGCGCCGAAGCTGCCGTTCTCGGCTGCGCCGGCATGGCGGATCTGGCCGAAACACTGCAGCAGGACCTCGGCATTCCCGTCATCGACGGCATCGATGCCGCCGTCCGCCTGGCGGAGCTGCTGGCGGCATCCGGGCTTGCTCCCTCCAAGCGCCGCGGCTGGGCGTTTCCGTCGCGCGCCGGCGATTTCCTCAGGATGAGCTAGCCTTTCGGCCGCACCGTTTCCCGTTTGGGCGTGGCGACGTCGTCGATCAGTTCGACCATCCGGTCGATCTTGCGGAACCGTTCGACGCTTTGTTCGCCCAGCCGCGCCGCGACGGTCCAGGAGATATAGTCGATCATCGTCGCGGCCGCGGTGAAGGAGTTGAATGCCGCCAGCGAATGGCAGCGGCATCGAATGACATGGTCGGCGGCCTTGGCGCTTTCGGCCGCGCTGATATCGGTAATCAGAACCGCTATGGCGCCGGTCGTGCGGATCTCGTTCAGAAGCAGCGGAAGCTTGCGCGGCCGGCGGCGAAAAGCGAAGCAGATCACCAGATCTCCCTCGCGAATGCCGGATAATTCATGTGCCATCGAGGTGCCGGTCGCCGGCAGGACCCGCACGTCGTTCTTGATCAGGCCGAGATAATGCGCGGCATAGTGGGCCAGACCAAAGCCATTGCGCATGCCGACCACGAAGATCCGCTCGGCCTCGACGCAGGCGCTGCAGATGGCATCCAGCGTCTGCGGCGGTGTTCCGTCCGCGGTGGCGCGAATATTGTCGATATTGGTCTGGACCACCGCCGCCAAGGTCGGGACTTCCGCGGCGTGCTGCGCGGTATCGATCGCGCCACCCTGCGGCGATCCCCAATGGATCGCCTCGCGGATCTGGCGCTTGGCGGCGGGATAGGACGAATAGCCGAGGGTGCGAATAAGTCGAGCCGCCGTCGCTGTCGAAACGCCCGCTTTTTGGGCCAGTTCGCCGGCAGTATAGAGGGCCAAATCCATCTGATGCTCGAGCATGACGTCAGCCAGGCTGCGCTCAGATGGGGAGAGTTCCGCGTAAGCCGAATATATTCGCGCCTCAAGAGATTTTGTCGATTGCGAGTCCTGCACGCCGATATTCCGCTGGGAACACAAGATCGTTAACCTTTGCCAAAAACCGGACCGAGGATAGATAGCTGCCACCCGGCAGCAACAGGATATTCCTGTGTTTGTGTCGTAATAAGCTTGGGCTCCACGCTCCTGAAGGGAATCGAGCCTGACGTGCTGCAGTTTTAGCTCTAAATAGCGGATAAAACTACAGTATTTTTGGATTTGACTTCCGTCCAAAACGAAAGCCTCCGGCCCAAGGTGCGGGACATCTTGAAGGTAAGAGGGTCTGATATCACCGCGGCTGATACCTGATTGCACCACTAGCTCAGGTCATTAAAGATCATCTGCGATGAAGCGCGGGATTCGTCCTTCCCCACCGCACGTCCAAAAAATGGCGTTGCGGCCCTTGCAAGTAGGCCACTTGCGCCGAGGCGATCTCTCGCTGGATCGATGCCAGCTTTCGCTGAGGGCGTGAAGAAGGGCCGCGGCAGGAGCTTTGAGTGTCAGCGATCCGAAGGACAAGCGGGACCGACTGCCCGCCGTCCTCGTGTTCCGGTTTGGGCCGAACTGGCCACCAGTCGCGCTTTTTTTGCGATCAACGGCCGGCCCTCTCCTGCCGTCACCTACTCGGCCGCACGAGCGACCGGACGATATCGATGATGTCGTCGTCACCCGAGGCGGTCGGGTCTTCCCTGTTCCAGTCGACACCAAGCCCAATCTATAAATCGACGCCCCTCGCCTTGTTCAACTCAAACCCGTGGTTTGGCAGATCCTGCGTCCATTCCGGCACGAAGCCAATGCCAAGACCGRCCGAGACCAGCGAGAAGGTGTCGTCGCAGGTAAAGGTGACATTGTCCGTTAGATCGTGCTCCTCGAACTTCTCGGCGATTTAGCGCTCGCTGTGGGAGAGGTGGCGGGAAAAAAAGATAATCTTCTCGTCCCTGAGATCCTCGATGTCGATCTCGCTCTTCAAGGCAGCGGCAGCTCGGTCGCAACACCTGTCCGTGCGCAAAGTTGCCGACGACCTAGCATCTTTCAACGTCAGTGCGATCGATGTAGGGTGCAGAACGGATGAGGTTCTACCACGATCATCGAAATGGCAGACAACAACGCGCTGACGCAGGAAACGAAGCAGCGTTGCGCCCGCGGGGCGACCTTTGACCGAAAGACCGCACCCGACATGGCCGACACAGTCGTTCTTCTCCACGGCATCAAGAGGACCAGCGCTTGCATGCGCAAGTTCGAAAAGCACCTGCAGACGCAGGGCTACATCACTCGTAACGTTGATTATCCTTCGACCCGCTACCCAATCGAACGACTGGCGAAAATCGTTGCGGCAGAAGTGGAAGATGCGGCTCAAAGCAACCGTGGAGGCCGTATTCACCTGGTCGGACAT
Source organism: Rhizobium sp. P1_E6 (assembly GCF_056405875.1). Lineage (NCBI taxonomy): Bacteria > Pseudomonadati > Pseudomonadota > Alphaproteobacteria > Hyphomicrobiales > Rhizobiaceae > Rhizobium > Rhizobium sp. P1_E6. Next base: position 27,249 of record NZ_JBFUBG010000043.1, read on the forward strand.
TCCATGGGCGGATTGGTCATAAGGGCGATGTTAAAGAGTTACCGACCGTCAAATCTCGGGCGAGTGGTGATGGTCGGCACTCCGAACAATGGCAGCCAGGTCGCAGATTTCTTGAAAAATGTGCCGCTGTATAAAGCGGCTTACGGCCCTGCCGGTCAGCAGCTCGTCAGCGATCAGAGCACGTTCGGCCATATTTTCGGTCCGGTGGATTTCGAACTGGGCATCATCGCCGGAACCCGGAGCATCGATCCGGTTTCGTCCTTGATCATTGGCTATCAAAAAGCCAATGACGGCAAGGTAACTGTAGAAAGCACGCGTCTTGCAGGAGCTGCCGACCATATCGTAATCGCGGCCAACCACACCTTCATCCCATCCAACAAGACCATGTGGGCGCAAGCCCTTTCGTTTCTTCGGGACGGCAGGTTCCACCGATGAGCACCTTGATGGGAAAAGAACCGTCGACCTCCGCTATTCTGTAATCGGGCAGTTGATAGGATTCGGATTGGCGCCACTCTAAGCGGCTGCCCGCTGGATGTCTGTGGACCAACAAGAGGATTGACGGCGGGCGCGCGAACCGCTGACGAATAGATTGCTTCGCGCGCCCTCTAATGTGCTTAATCGCTCAGAGCTTGTAACCTCCGCTTGCCTCGATGACTTGCGCGGTTACCCAGCTTGCTTCCGTTTCTTTCGCTGAGTTCACCATAAAGCTGATCAAAGAGAGCCGGGATCGATTCCACTGCAATCAGGTTGATGAGCAGCAGCTGAGAAACGGCGTAAACCGATATCGCAAGCCCCATTCCACCCTCTCTCATCAACCGCACCATGATGAGATTGCCCACGCAATAAAGCGAGAGTGACGGGACCAACACGAGAATGCTGTTGGTCGCAATATAGGCGCGTGAAGCGGTCGCTGCGGCCAGGAATGACGCCATTACGCCGGCGAGCCAAAGCCGGCATGTTCCGATAATTCCAAGCCGGCGCCTTAGCAGCGATTCAGCCGTTTCTATCGCGCCCTGCCACAACAATGCTTCAAATCGCGCTTCTCATCGACATTATCCGCCTTTGCAGGAATGAAACGACCGTGCGCATCCTACTTGTCGAAGACGACAGCATTCTCGGCCCGTCCCTGAAGAAGGCACTAGAAAAGCATGCCTATGGCGTCGACTGGATGCGTGACGGCCAGTCCGGTCTTGAAGCGACGGAGCATTCGGATTTTGCAGCTATTGTCCTCGACATCAACCTGCCGCTGCTCAGCGGCATCGAGCTCCTCAAAGGTGTAAGACGCAAAGGCAACGCCGTCCCCATCCTGCTTTTGACGGCGCTCGACAACGTCCGGCGCAAGGTCGAGGGTCTCGACGAGGGAGCCGACGACTATCTGGTCAAACCCTTTGATCTCGATGAATTGCTTGCCCGTCTGCGTGCGCTGATCCGGCGACGCGACGGCCGGACGGAAAGCCTGCTTCGGTGCGGCGATGTCGAGGTGGATCCGTCGGCAATGATAACGCGCAAAGCCAATATACAGGTGCACACGACGGCAAAGGAATTCCACCTGCTCAAGCTCCTGATGGAGCGCAGCGGTCGCTACGTGACGAAAAACGATATCGAATACGCGCTTTACGATGCCTATAGCAGCGTCGAAAGCAATGCCATCGAGGTGACGATCTACAATCTGCGCAAGAAGCTCGGCACCGAATTCATCAAATCGATCCGCGGCATCGGCTACATGATCGAACGATGAGCCCTTCAACCCTTACGCGCAAGCTCTTCCTGCGGATCGCCCCCGTCGTCGTGGTGACCATCCTGGTGATCGGCGCCTTCGCCTTCAACAGCGCCACGCGCGAGATCAACAATATCTACGACGCGCAGCTTATCAACGATGCGAACGTCTTATGGGGACTGCTGCATAACCGGCTACGGCACTCGCCGGAGCGCACACCGCGACAAGTCGATGACATCGACCTCAACATGAACAATCAGCTCGCCTTCAACGAGGACGCAGACGATTATGCCGATGCGCATATGTTCCGTGCCTGGGTGAACGGCAAGATCATGTTCTACTCCAGCACGGCCTTTCTTGCCGACGTGCCGTACCAGAAGGCAGGCTTCACCGACCTTTCTTACGGTGGCGAAAACTGGCGGGTCTATTCGCTGCCGATCCCCGCTTCAGACATTGTCATGGAAGTCGGAGAAAAGATGTCCCTGCGTCAGACGCTGGTTTCCAACATCCTTCTGAACCTGTTCTTTCCGCTGCTCGTGCTAGTGCCGGTGATAGGCTTTCTGATCTGGCTCGGGATCCACAATGGCCTGCGGACCATCCACGGGCTTGTGCACCAGATCCGCACCCGTTCGCCCGACGATCTTTCAGCCATTGCGGTCGAGGACCTGCCGAGGGATTTTCTGCCCCTCGGCAAGTCAATCAACCAGCTTCTCGAAAAGCTCGGCCGGTCCCTGACCCTCGAGCGGCGTTTTTCTGATCTGGYGGCCCACCAGCTGCGCACGCCGCAGGCAAGCGTTAAGCTGCTGCTGCAGATGCTGGCGAGCACCGATGACCAGCAGGAGCAGAAGGCGATCATCTCGGATCTGGTGACCAGCAACAACAGAGCCACCCATCTCATCGAGCAATTGCTGCGCCTTGCCAGGGTCAGCCACCATCCGCTCAATCCGATACCGGTTCCGCTCTACCATATGATCGCGTCGACCTTGGCGGACTTCGGCAACATCATCAACAGCCGCAATCTCGACGTCTCGCTGGAAGGCCCGGAGTCGGCCGAGATCATGACAGATGAATCGCTGCTGCAGATGATGATCAGCAACCTCCTGGACAATGCCATCAAATATACGCCGGTGGGCGGTATGATCGAGGTCATCCTCTCCTGCGAAATCGAGTTCTGGCTGATATCGATCAGCGATAGCGGACCGGGCATACCGCCCGAGGAGCGGGAGGCCGTGTTCAATCGCTTCTATCGCCTCGACACGCYAAATGCCGAAGGTGCGGGCCTCGGGCTTGCAATCGTTGCCGACACCGCGGACCGGCTTGCCGCTTCCGTAAAGCTTTCCACACCCCCGCGGGGCAGCGGGCTGCGGGTCGAGCTGCGACTGTCCAGGAACTGACGCAGCAACGACGGCGTCGATCAGGTCCGCGACAACGGCTCCCTCATTTTTCATTTTCGCATCATTTTCCTCTCAGGTCAGCCTCATCGGCCGTCGTTAAACACGACCGCAAGGCAGATCGAAGGACGATTCGATGCAGGTATTCTCTGATTTTGACGGCACGATTTCCATTCAGGATGTGACGGATGTCGTGCTGTCCTGTTTTGCCGAGCCTGAATGGGAAGACATCGAGCAGCAATGGAAAGACGGTCTGATCGGATCGGCAGAGTGTATGCGCCGCCAGATCGCCCTCATCCGGGCAAGCCGTCACGAACTCGATGCGATCCTGGACACCGTGGCCATCGACCCCGGCGTCCTCGCGTTTCGCGACTACTGCCGCGTGAACGGCCTGCCCCTGACGATCGTCAGCGACGGCGTCGACTATTTCATCCGCCATGTACTGAGGCACAACGGCATCACCGATCTGCCCGTCATCGCCAATCACCTTCGCTGTAGCGTCGTCGACGGCCTTGAGAGCTACATCCTGGCACCCGCCCCGAACTCGGCCGGCTGTTCCTCCGGCTCGGGCGTGTGCAAATGCCGGGTCGTCTCCGGCATGGAGCCGCAGGTCTATATTGGCGACGGACGGAGCGATTTCTGCGTCGCCGGCAGAGCCGACCTCGTCTTCGCCAAGGACACGCTCGCCGATTACTGCGGCGACAGCAACATCCCCTTCATCGCTTTCGATGATTTCGCCGACCTGCTTTCCAAGATGAAAGCCGTCATCCCGAGGATCGCGCGTCCGCGACGAGCGGCGCTGCAATCGAAAATCGCCTGAACCAGAAGACCAAGAGGCCTCTCATGAACATTGTGAATGCTGAAACCTTCAACAAAAAAACGCCACTCTCCGACCTGTCGGAAGCCGAACTGCGCTTGCTGGAGGAGACCTACTGCTCTCACGGCGATACGGTTCATTATTCGGCGGAGCCGAAATTCTTCGAAGAATGCGAAGGTTCCTACGTCTATGACGCCAAGGGAACACAGTTTCTCGATCTGCAAATGTGGTATTCCGCCGTCAATTTCGGCTACCGAAACGAAAGGCTGAATGCCGCCCTCCATCGCCAGCTGGACCGGCTGCCGCAGGTCGCTTCGCAATATCTGCATCGCGAGAAGGTCGAACTGGCCGCCATGATCGCGCAGGACGCCGAGCGCAAATTCGGCCGCAAGGGGCGCGTTCATTTCAATGTCGGCGGATCGCAGGCGATCGAGGATTCGCTGAAGCTGGTGCGCAACTATACCGGTGGCAAAAGCCTGATGTTCGCCTTCGAGGGCGGCTATCACGGCCGCACGCTGGGCGCCTCGGCGATCACCTCCAGCTATCGCTATCGCCGCCGCTTCGGCCATTTCGGCGAAAGGGCCCAATTCGTCGAGTTTCCTTACCATTTCCGCGGCGGGAAGGGCATGACCAAGGAGGAATATGGCGAACATTGCGTGCGCAAATTCGCTCGCCTCTTCGAAAGCGAATATAACGGCGTCTGGGATCCGAAGGTCGGCAGCGCAGAATATGCCGCCTTCTATATCGAACCGATCCAGGGCACCGGTGGCTATGTCATTCCGCCCATGAACTTCTTCACCGAACTCAAGAAGGTTCTGGATCAGCACGGCATCCTGCTCGTCGTCGACGAGATCCAAATGGGTGTCTACCGGACGGGCAAACTCTGGTCGATCGAACATTTCGGCGTCTCACCGGACGTTCTTGTCTTCGGCAAGGCGATCACCAACGGGCTCAATCCGCTTTCGGGCGTTTGGGCCAGGGAAGAAATGATCAATCCGACAATCTTTCCGCCCGGTTCCACCCATTCCACCTTTGCCAGCAACCCGATGGGTACGGCCGTCGCGCTCGAAACGATGAAGATGCTGGAAGAGGAGGATTTTGGTGCTGCGATCATGGCCAAAGGAGCATATTTCCTCGATGGCCTCAAACAGCTTCAGAAACGCCATGCGATCGTCGGCGATGTCGACGGGCTCGGATTGGCGCTGAGATGCGAGATCTGCAAGGAAGACGGCTTCACGCCGGACAAGGCGACGATGGACTGGCTCTGCGACGAGGGCATGAAGGGCGATCTCAGGGTCGGCAACAAGACCTATGGCCTCGTTCTCGATGTCGGCGGCTACCATAAAAACGTCATCACGCTGGCCCCGAACCTGTTGATTACTCGCGAGGAGATCGACCTGGCGCTGGCGCTGCTCGACCAGCTCTTCACACGTGCGGTCCGGAGGTAGGATGGTGCAGCTTCTCCTCCTTCATCTCGACGATGCTTTGGAGTTGCAGCCGGACTTCGTGCGCGCCTGCACGCTCGCGGGCGCGTGCCACCATGTCGACAAGCTGAGCGGGAAGACGATCAGACTGTGGGGCAGGCAGAAGATGCTTGCCGAACTCGGCCGGGACATAGCCAGATCGCTGCCGCCGCGCAGCAGAGGGCCGCAGCTTGCCTTCATGGGCTCGGGCGATTTCCATCATGTGACCGCCCTGCTGCTCGATGCCGCTCTCGAACGGCGCCCGGTTTCGACCACGCTCGTTCATTTCGACAATCACCCCGACTGGGTGAACTTCGAGGGCGGCATGCATTGCGGCTCATGGATCAACAGCGCACTTTCAAACCCTTATATCGAAAGGGTTGTTACCGTCGGGGTCTGCAGCCACGACCTGCGCAATCCCGAGCGCAAGGGCGCCAATCTGGGCCGGCTGCGGCAAGGCAAGCTCGAACTTTATCCTTACGAGCATCCACCCAGCCGCGTGAAGGCCGATTATGGCAATGGCCCGAGCTACCGCCAACACAGGGGTGCCTTGCACTGGAATTCCATCTCCGAGATTGGCGAGGAAAATTTCATCGACCGCATCCTCACCCGCATCGGCACCGAGGCAGTCTATGTCACTATCGACAAGGACGTGCTCGCCGCCGATGACGCCGTAACCAACTGGGATCAGGGGCGCATGCGGCTGCCCTATCTGATGGCGCTTGTCAGCGAGATCGGCAGCCGCCATCGCATCATTGGCGCCGATGTCGTCGGCGACTATTCGGTGCCAAGCTATGCTGGTGGCTTCGCGACCCGCCTGCTCAAGCAAGCCGAAACCTTCATCGATCAACCGCGTCTGCGGCACGCCGCCGATGCGGTGCGAAATATCAACAGCGCTGCAAATCACGCATTGCTGGAAGTCCTGGCGGAATCGATGGGATGATCGGCAGCCTCACATTGCCGATGGTCGGCCTGATCCTCTTCTGCGTGCTGGCGGAAACGGCGCGCGAGGTCTGCTTCAAGCAGGTTGCCAGCGACAGCCCGGTGCTGACGACGCTCACCAAGCCGCTGACCTGGCTCGGCATCGCCTTCTGGGCGATCGAACTGCTTGCCTGGACGGTCGTACTTGGCAGGGTGCCGCTCACCGTCGCCTTTCCGCTGATGGCGCTCAGCTATGTGGCGATCGTCATCGCCGGCGCCGTCATCTTCAGGGAAAATATCAACCTTCGTCACGCGGCGGGCGTGTTTCTCGTTACCGCCGGCGTGGCCTGTGTCGGAGCAACCGGACTATGAAAATCTTTGCTCATGCCAGGTGGGATGCCGCCCCCGTGCTTGCCGCCGTGGCACATCTCGTTTTCGACGTCTACCTGATCGTCGGCTTCCAGAGCCGGCCGCTCTGGGCCTCATTGATCCTGGGCTGCGTTTATGCCCTCTCGATATCCTGGAACATCAACAGCATCTCGCATAATTTCATCCACACCCCCTATTTCAAGCCGCGCTGGATGAATTACGCATTCAGCCTGATGGAGTCGGTGGCGATCGGCTTTTCCCAGACCTATTACCACTGGGTACATATGCGCCATCACTCCGGCAACAGTGACCGGCCGGACGAGAAAGGCGAGACGATCGATCTTCTGTCGATCTATCGTCATGGCAGGAACGGCGAACCGGAAAACGTCTGGTCCTACACGCTAAAGAGCTTCTTCCGCGACAGTCTCGGCGATATCCACAAGGCCATTGCCAAGCGGCGTCCCTTCGATGCCGCATGGGGCCGTTTCGAGCTAGTAGCCTTTCTCGGCCTGGCGGCGATTGCGCTGATCTACGACTGGAAGGCCCTACTGTTCTTCGTGCCCTTCTATTATGCCGGCAACTGCCTGTCGTCGCTCAACGGTTATTACGAGCATCTTCACGGCGATCCGGACGAACCAATCGCCTGGGGTGTGAGCAGCCACAAGCCGTTCTACAACTGGCTGTGGTTCGGCAATGGCTATCATGCCGAACATCATTATCGGCCGCGCACCCACTGGACGAAGCTTTCGGCCCTGCATGAACAGATCAAGGACGAGCAGGAAAGAGCCGGCACGCACGTGATCAGCACCTGCCATGCACTCGGCTTCATGGCTCCGGAAAACCGCGAGACGGAGCTTCGGCATGAGGTCTGAGCAATTGAGTTTCTTCCTGGAAGGCACGAATGGCAAAGGTGTGCTGCTGATCCACGGCCTGACCGGCGCACCGGCCGAGATGAAGCTTGTCGCTCGCCAGCTCAATCGTCGCGGCTACAGCGTGCATGCGCCGCTGCTGGCCGGTCATGGAGAGGATATCAGGACATTGCGCCGGACGCATTGGGAAGACTGGCTGACAAGCGTGCTGCAGGCCTCCGAATTCCTGGCCGAGCGAACGCAGGCGATATTTGCGGCCGGCATCTGCGTTGGCGGCAAGCTTTCGCTGCTTGCGGCCGAGCAGCGGCCGGATCTGATAAAGGCGGTCGCCATCTATTCGCCGTGCTTCCACTATGACGGCTGGGATGTTCCAAGACACTATGCACTGCTCTCACCGCATATCGGATGGTTGTCCCGCATCCCTTTCCTCGACCGTCTTAATTTCAGGGAGAATGACTCACTCGGCATTAAGGACGAGCGGATGCGGCGGATGGTCGAAGGCATGGTCGGCGAAGGCATGCTCGAGAAATTCCCCGGCCGCGGCATCGTCGAAATGCATCGGCTGGGCAAGGCGCTTCGCCAAACCTTGCCGCAGATCCAGACACCGACGCTGATCCTGCATGCGGAAGAAGACGATCTGAGCAATCCAAGACATGCCCTCTACATTTCCGAGCATATTGGCGGGCCGCACCAACTCAGGTGGATCAAGGACAGCTACCACATGATCCATCTCGATCGCCAGCATCGGCAGGTCGCAGCGTTCACGGCGGATTTTTTCGAGGCAAGCCATGCTGCAATTCGCGCATAAAAGTCCTTTTCCCGGAAGTGCCGAGCCCCTCACGCAGGTCCACGACACGATCCGCGCCATCGGCCGCGAGGCGTGGAACGCCTGCTTCCGCGGCCATGTCGAGGATTATGATTGCCTTCTGGCGATCGAAAGCGCCGGCATYGGCGACTTCGAGTGGCGCTACCTGACCGTCGTGGAAGACGGTAAGGTCAGCGCGGCCATGTCGGCGTTCCTGTGCCCCTATCCATTGGATACCACGCTGGAAGAGGGCATGGCGCGGCGGCTGATACGTCGCGTGCGGCAGCATGCATCGGGTTTCCTCGTTCTGCGGCTTGCCTGCCTTGGCTCGCCCTGCACGGAAACCGGYGCGATAGGTTTTCATGCCGACGTGCCGGAGGAACGTCGCGAGGGGCTGTTTGGCGAATTGCTCGCCGCCTTCGAGGCGCTTGCGGCCGAAGAGTGCTGTGCGCTGATGGGGATCAAGGATATTCCGGCACCGGTTGCCGGCGAATTCGGCACGCTGTTTTCAAAATGCGGTTATGCTGCCATCGGCGGCCTGCCGTCCGCCTGGCTCGACATCGATTTCAAGACCATCGACGACTACATGGCCCGACTGTCGGCGGGCACCCGAAAGGACATGCGGCGCAAGCTGAAATCCTTTGATGCCGTCAGGGTCGAAATCAGAACCGATATCGGCGATCTGCTTAACCGGGTGATGACGCTCTATCATGACACGCGCAATCGCAGCGAATGGCAGTTCGAGGAACTGACCCCGGCCTATTTCGAAGGCATCCTCACCCATATGGCTGGCCGCGCGTTCTGTGCACTTTATTTCGTCGGCGACGAGCTGCTCGCCGCCAACCTGATCGTTCATGACGAACGGCTCGCGATCGACAAGTTCTTTTGCATGGATGGCGAGAGAGGACGTCCCTACAATCTCTATTTCCTCAGCTGGTTCACCAATCTGCGCTATTGCCTCAGTCATGGCCTTTCCCGCTACCAGAGCGGTCAGGCTTATTATGAAAACAAGGTGCGGCTCGGCAGTCAGCTCACGTCAAACACCATGTTCTTCCGCCATCGCAATCCGCTGCTGCAGGCGCTGTTGCGGCTGGTCTCCCCGCTCTTTTCGCAGGAGCAGGCCAAGTGATGACGTCGATGCGCCTGACATGGCTCTCCGTGCCTGTCCTCAACACGCTGTTCCAGATCTTCACCAAGCTTGGCGCGACGCAGCTCGGCAATGTCGAGGGGACGACCTGGCTGGAGGATGCGTTGACCTCGCACTGGATCCTGGCGGCCGTCGTCGTCGAGATCGTCTGCTTCTTCATCTGGATGACGGTGCTCGCCGAACTCGACCTCAGCAGGGCCTTTCCGCTTTCCGGCATCAGCTACGTGTTGATCATTGCCACCGGCTGGTTCGCTTTCGGCGAACCGATCGTCGGCCTTCAGATCGTCGGCAGCGGTCTGATCCTCGCCGGTGTCTGGCTGATCGCCGGCGCAGCGCAAACGGACTCCGTCGGTGACCTAGAAGCCGGGCGCGTCCTGCCGCACGCCCATGTCAGCAAGGATCGATGATGCGGCCAACACTGAATTTCATCCTCCGTCATGGCGAAGCGGCTGCGTCGGCACTCAGCAATCGGGTCCTGGAGCGTGCACTCTCGCATATCGTCACCCGCGGTTGCCTCAATGTCACGACATCCAGTGGGCAGCAGCTTTCCTTCGGCGACKGGTCCGGAGAGCGGATGCATGTCAGCTTTGCCGACCTTGCAGCGCAGTGGGCATTCCTCATCGACGCAGATCTGCGGCTCGGCGAACTCTATATGGATCGCCGCTTTCTCATCGAACAGGGCTCGCTCCACGACTTCCTGGCGATGATGTTGCGCGAGGCGCAGAATACCAACCATCCGCTTATCGCCCGGCTGATCGACAGTGCCCGCGTCTGGTTGCGCATCTTCCGCCATCGCAATCTGCCGGCGCGCTCCAAAGCCAATGTCGCCCACCACTACGATCTGGATGGCCGGCTCTACGAAATCTTCCTCGACGCGGACCGGCAATATTCCTGCGCCTATTTCGAGAATCCCGACCAGTCGCTCGATGCGGCACAACGCGCCAAGAAGCGGCATCTCGCCGCGAAATTGCAGCTTGGGCCCGGCAAGAGCGTGCTCGATATCGGTTGCGGTTGGGGTGGGCTGGCCCTGCACATGGCCAGGCATGTACCGTGCGGGCATGTGCTTGGCATCACCCTGTCGGAGGAGCAGCATGGCTACGCCCTGAAGCGGCTTGCCGAACATGAGAGGATGGAGGCAGGCATCCAATTTTCCCTTCAGGATTATCGCAGCCTGAGCGGACGGTTCGACCGGATCGTGTCGGTTGGCATGTTCGAACATGTCGGCCTCGCATCCTACCGCGCCTTCTTCGAGAAATGTGCGGACCTGCTGGAAGATGACGGCATCATGGTTTTGCACACGATCGGCTGTTCTGCGACACCTGGCTTCACCACACCTTGGCTCGACAAATATATCTTTCCGGGCGGCTACATTCCCGCGCTGTCGGAGATCCTTCCCCAAATTGAAAAAGCCGGTCTTGCGGTTACCGATATCGAGATCCTGCGCCTGCATTATGCCTGGACGCTGGCACATTGGCGAAAGCGCTTCCTGGCGCGCTGGCACGAGGCAGCCGCACTTTACGACGAGCGCTTCTGCCGCATGTGGGAATTCTACCTTGCAAGCGCCGAAGCCGCGTTCCGCTACGAAGATCTGGTGGTTTTCCAGATTCAGTTAAGCAAGCGCAATGACGTCATTCCCGTCACGCGGGATTATATCGGCCAGCATGAGAAAGCGGCAACGCAAAGCTCAAAAGCCGATCTGGAACGAGCGGTTGAGCGTAATACCGATGACGTTCTGATCGGCTGAGCCAAGTCTTGAGGTGATCGGGCTGTCGGCGGCATCCCCCACCAGGCGGCTATATGTGTCGTAGATCTGCACGCTCCAAGTCGGTGAGAGCGTATAGGTGGCGGCCACCGTTAAACCGATGGATTTGAGACCGCCATTCGCTTTGAACGCCTCGACGCGGCCACTATTGGCAGCTTCCTCGGCGGAAACCCCGAAATTGTTGCGCATATAGGTGCCGTTTGCCAGAGACAGGCGTGGACCGGCAGACAGAAGCCAGCGATCGCCGACCGGCTGGAACCAATCGAGATAGAGATCGGCAAGCAGACCGTCGCCGCCCCACAGCGCCTGCCGTGTTTCCGCCCGCACTCGCAGGCGATCCTCTATCGGCCAGTATTGCGCAAAGACGCCGGCGTCCAGATTCCACTGGACCGAATGCAAACCCTTCAGTTCGGAATCGTCGAATGCCGACCGTCCCCCTCTCAGGCCGACGACGGGACCGATTTCGACGCCGCCGATATCGAACAGCCCGTAGTCGATATTATCGTCCGGCGCGCTGTGTTCAGGCGCTTCTCCGAGTCGCCGAAAATCGAAAGACGGCATGCCGCTGAAGGAAAGGTGCTTCGATCCTTCATACGAGGGACCGTATTCGACGGACCCGCCAAGCGTTATGATCCACTGGTTATCGGAGGATTTTGCATCCTGGCTCAAGGCCGGATGAGACCCCAGGAATATCAGCGGCAACGTTAGCGCCGCCGCCCGGAATAATGCCGTGTCCGATGAGACCATTTACGCCCTGCTCCACGTCTCGAACGTCAGCGAACGACCCCGCTCGGAGGTTGCGCCGCTGCAGTCTTTTAAAGCAATTTTCTCTTCTGTGCCAACTGCCTTAGGGACATGCAGGTAAATCTGTAACGCCGCACTTCTTCTTTTCTGCAGCCGGCGGTCTCTTCGTCAGCTGCTCGACGGTCGCCGGCTTGGGCTGAAGCTGAGGCTGAGGCTCGGATTCAGCCTGAGATTTTGGCTTAGCATGGGGTTTGAGTTCGACCTGTCGTTTGGGTTCGGCCTGCGGTTTTGGCGCAGGTGCCTGCGGCTCGCTGCTATCGGGAACGCTGGGTTTTGCCGGGGAGTTGTCGATGATTGCCGGCGCAGGCCTTGTCGACAAGCCGTTAGCGTCGGATTTCGGGGCTGTGACACCWCCCTTCAGCTTCGCATTCGGAGCTTCGGGCGAGGTCTTGGCAATCTGGCTTTGACCTTTGTCGGCAGGCGTATTGGTGTCGGGCAACTGCGGCTGGCCCTTTGAACCGGGAGCCGCCCGCGCGTCGGGATTTGCGCTCTGAAGCGGTGGTTGGGCGACCGTCGTCGGATGATGCGCCGCATTGGGCTCTGCTCCGGACGGCGGCGTTTTTTCTGCAGGAGCCGCTTGCGGCTTGTTCGCCAGTGTGCCGGCGAGCGGAAGCGGCTGGCCATTGGCGCCGGGAAGCGCGTGGGAGGCAGTGGTCTGTGTTTGCGGCTGTGGTGCCTGTGTCTTTGTCTTTGTCTGTGGCTGGGGCTGGACCGAAGGAACGGGCGCCGGCGCCAAACCGGCTCCAGGTATCGGTTTTTCTGCTGCGGCCGGGACTTGCCTTTGCAAAACCGCAGCCTTTTTCTGCACCGAGGGCGGCAGGGCAACGTGAAGCGCAGCTGTACCCGCCGCGGCGATGGCGGCCGCACCGGCAAGCTTGTTTCCCGTCGGCCATCCGGGCGTAGCCGATGCCGCCTCGTTCCCGTTGACAACCGTGTTGTTGACGACCGTGTTGTGAATGTTGTTGAAAATGATGTTGTTTTCGGGCGGCACGATATCACGCGGGAGTTCCACCCATTCGGGGACCGGAACGAAGACGGGCGCCGGTAGCACGTAGAGATCGACCGGTGGCCTGGGCGGCGCAAGCATTACGAAATCTGGCGGCGGCGGTGCCAGGAAGACGACGGGCGGCGACGGCGCATAACCGAAGTCGGCATCATCGAAATACAAGACAGGCCGGTCGACATAGACGATTTCCGGTGGTGGTGGAGGCGGCACGTCATACTCGATCACCGAAAATGACGGGGGCGGCTCGAGTGCTGCCTCGAAATGTTCCAGACGACGGCGGGCATCCCAGACATGGGGACCACGCGGATAACGTCCCAGATAGGACCAATAGGCCTCCGGCGTATCCGCATTCCAGGTTTCACGCCAGGTGATCGCTTCGCGACGCGCTGCAATGATCGCACGCACCCGCCTTGCCATGGAGTCGTTCGGATAGGCTGCCAGGAAATCCTCGTAACCACGCATCGTGTCGCGATCGAGCGCGGCGAAATAGGCATCGCGCTCATCGAAATCACCGATCGGCTTCATCCGGATCGTGGCATTGTCGTAGCTGGACAGCTGCGCGGCCGGAGGATTGGGACCGCGGTCGAAAAACGCAAAGGCGTTCTTGAATTTGGAAGCATTCCAGGAAATCTGCGCGCCCTTGGTCAGATCGCTGACCCGCAACCGTGTCCGGTCAAACACGTCATCGAGCGCAATGCCGCCGATGCGGATCATTTCCGCCAGGGCATGGGCATAGGAACCATAGGGGCCGCCTTCCTCCGGGGCGACGGTGCCCGGCGCGGCATTGAAGGCAATCAGCTGATTGGCGTCCGGATCGACGAGTGCCAGACCACCGGCCAGCGGCTGATTGGACTGCACGAAGGGATTGGCTCTTGCAGCATCGAGCACGACGATGCTGCCGCGATTGTTGATGCCGGCCAGCGATCTCGTGAAATCGGTTATCCGCAGAGCTTCGACCGGCACATCCGTGGCATTGGCGATCTGGGCGTCGACCGGCACGAAATAGTTATCGCCCTGATATTGCACTCCGTAGCCTGCCAGATAAACGAAAATGACGGTATCGGGTCCCGATGCATTCGCTTTCGTCAGAAAGTCCCGCATCGCGTCGCGCAATCCATTCTGGTCGAGGTCGCGCGCGCCGATCACGTCGAAGCCGGCCGCCTGCAGCGTTTGCGCAATCAGCCCGGCATCGTTGGCCGGGGTCGGCAAGGCGCCTGCCTTATAGGCGGCATTACCCACGACGAATGCCATTCTCTTTTCAGGGGAACCTTGCGCTTCGACTGGATCTACCGAAGCGATGCCAGCCAGAACCAGGGCGACGGCAAAGAATGTCCAGATCGCCTTTCTAGCCATTCCTATTGTCCGAAGAAAAGAAGGCATACAGGTTTTTCCAATCAACATGTGATGCAGTTCACTGTGAGTCCCCGCAAAGTCGGGGCCAGCCATATGAGCTTTCGCCAGAGATCGGCTGGCGAGCTTCGTATCTCTCTCTAGCAATCGTTTATGAGCGCGGGATTAGGCGTAACTGAAGTGAAACTGAAGACAGCCCGGCCCCCTGGCAAGCCGGCGACATCCACTCGAGGGCGTGCACAGGGTTGGAGCGGCCACAGGATGGGCCGAGCTTCCTAAACGTGCAGCCCGACGAGACTGTCCCCCAGCCATTCGCAGGCACAGTGCGTCGAGTGGCCGCCGACTTCTGGCGAGTCGGAGCTCTCCGCATAGCAGTCGCGCGGCGACACGCGCGAAAGCAGAAATTTGCGTCACACGAGGGCGTGAGGAAGGGCAGCCGCAGGAGCGTCAGCGTGCGCGATCCGAAGGAGACGCGGGACCAACTGCCCCACGACCGCGTGTTCCGCCTGCATGCCGCGCCAGGCGTCACCCTGATCGCGACGGCACAGGAGGACGTCAACGACACTCCGGATGTGAAGCGGTTCTGGAATTGGTCAGGCCTGACCATCGTGGACCTGCGACACGTTCACAGGAGGCGTGTCCTCAAATGGGATATTCAGCTCTGGAGCCAACCGGYCCGCCATCGTCATTTCTCGCGGCACAAAGACACTTTCTAATGCGCCCACCAGTGGTGAATGATAATTGAGCGATATCGCTCAATTGTCTCGACCTACCGTGAAATTTTTTGATTTGCGGGGCACGGATAGGATGCCAGCACGCCGAATGTCATGAATTCTTCATTTGACTCAAGATGTATTGCGATCATAATTTGAGCGAAATACATCATTTTGAGGACAACGCTACGTGCTAACCGCAGCTCAGGACCGCCAGGCAAAAATCGTTGAACTTCTGAAAGAAGAGCAGTTTCTGGGCATCGGGATGCTCACCGAGCGGTTTGAAGTTTCCGTCGCGACCGTTCGTCGCGACCTCGGGGAGTTGGAGGAAGCGGGCCTCCTGCGCCGGACACACGGTGGTGCGCTCAACATCAATCAGGTTGCCCTCGATAAGAGCAATRCGGCCCGCTCCATTTGGAAACAGGCTGAGAAGGCGGCGATCGCCGCTGTAGTCGCGGAAATGATCGCTGATGGCGACACGGTGCTTCTCGATGCGGGTACCACGGCGCTCGAAGTCGCCAAGCGACTCACGGGCCGAAGCAGCCTCACATTCATTTCGAACGGCCTCGACATCATCGCCGAACTGACCCGTTTCGACGGCCAGAACATTTACGCGGTCGGCGGGGAATATACCGAAACGAACCGATCCTTCCGCGGGCCATTGGCAGAGCAGCTCATTCGCCAGTTCAATGTCGACAAGCTCATTCTCAACGCCGCCTCGATTGATATGGATCGCGGATTGGTCTGCACCGTGGAACCGGTGAACGCAAGTGTGGCGCGCGCCATGATCGAGGTATCGCGCCGCGTGATCGTTGTGGCGGACCACTCGAAATTCACGAAATCCAGCCTGTCGGTCGTCGCCAGGATCGAAGACCTCGGCGTCATTGTGACCGACGCCGGCGCGAAATCCATCATCGACGCAGCTCCCGAACAGCTGCGCAAGAAGTTCGTCATCGCGAACTGAGCAAATCCAAGTTTTCATCAACAGCATCTCGCCAGGAGAAACAGATGCTCAAGACAAGCCGCAGAAAGTTCATGATCGGCGCAAGCGTTGCAGCGCTTGCCTCGGCCACAAGTGCCCAGTTTGCCTTTTCGGCGGAACGCCGTGCGCTGAAGATCGGCGTCAATGGCATTCCCGTTACGCTGGAACCGATTAATGCGATCAGCAACGTCGGTCCTCGCATCGTCAACCAGATTTTCGACACGCTGCTTGCGCGCGACTTTTTCGGAAAAGTTGCATCGGGCAACGGCATCGATCTGATGCCGTCGCTGGCCGAAAGCTGGGAACGGATCGACGACAAGTCGGTCCGCTTCAGACTGCGCCAGAAGGTCATGTTCCACAATGGCGTCGAGATGACCGCAGACGACGTCGCCTACACGTTCTCCTCCGAACGGCTGTGGGGACCCGATGCGATCAAGACGATTCCACTCGGTGGCGCCTACTCGCTCGACTTCGACGACGCACTCGTCGAGGATAGGTACACGGTCGTCCTGCGCACGAAGACGCCGACCCCTCTGACCGAGTCCTACGTTGCGTCCTGGATGGGGCGCATCGTTCCCAAGGACTATTACAAGTCGCTCGGAACGGTCGCGTTCGGTAACAAGCCGGTCGGCACGGGCCCCTATAAGTTCGTCGAGTTCGTCGCCAACGATCGCGTCGTCGTCGAAGCCAATGACGACTACTGGGGAGTGAAGCCGACCGCATCAAAAATCACCTACCAGCTCGTGGCCGAACCGGCGACGCGTGTCGCCGGCCTCATCAGCGGCGAATATGATATCGTCACCACGCTGACGCCGGACGACATGCCGATGATCAATGGCTACTCGGATCTGGAAACGCGTGGAAACGTCGTCGAAAATTTCCACATGTTCACGTTCAACATGAACCAGCCGATCTTCCAGTCGAAGATGCTGCGCCGCGCGCTGGCACTTGCGGTCAACCGCCCGCTGCTGGTCGAGTCCCTGTGGCACAACAAGGCGATTATTCCGCACGGCTTCAACTTTCCGAACTATGGCAAGACCTTCGATCCCGATCGCCGCGCTCTGGCCTATGACATCGAGGAGGCAAAGCGCCTCGTGAAGGAAAGCGGCTACGACGGCTCGCCGATCACCTACCACACGATGGGCAACTATTACGCCAACGCCACCCCCGCATTGTTGATGATGATCGAGATGTGGAAGCAGATGGGCGTCAACGTGGTGCCGAAGGTCTATGCTCCCGGCGCAGCTCCGAAGGACCAGGACAGCTACATGCGCAACTGGTCGAACGGCCAGTGGCTGACCGACGCCTGGGCGACGATGGTTTGCGAATTCGGCCCGAAGGGCCAGGTTCAGAAGCGTTGGGGCTGGAAGGCTCCGGCGGAATTCAACGAGCTGTGCACCAAGGTCTCCCAGATGCCCGACGGCAAGGAGCGGTTCGACGCCTTCAATCGCCTGCGCGACATCTTCGAGGAAGAGGCGCCGGCGGTCATCCTCTACCAGCCGTTCGACGTCTACGCTGCCCGCAAGGACGTGCACTGGAATCCGATCAGCTTCGAGATGATGGAATTCCGCAACAATCTCAGCTTCGGCTGACGCCAGCAAACGAACTTGCGGCGCGCATTCGTGCGCACCGCATCCTGGAGGCGGCCATGTCCGATTTTCTGACCGTTCGCGACCTCGTCGTCGAGGTTCCCGCGCGGAACATCAAAATCCTCGACGGCATCAGTTTTTCGCTCGAAAGCGGGCAAACGCTCGGCCTCGTCGGTGAATCCGGCTGCGGCAAGTCGATAACCTGCTATGCGGTTGCCAGCATGCTGCCACGCGGCATTACCCGCGCGAGTGGCAGCGTGACCATCCAAAACAGCGCTCCAACCGGGGTGAAGGCAAAGGCCCCGAAGATCGCGATGATCTTTCAGGATCCGACCAGCAGTCTCAATCCAGTTCACACGATCGGCTATTATCTGGAATCGGCGCTTCATCGCCATCAAGGTTTGAAAGGCAGCGACGCAAGGCTGGAAGCGATGCGACTTCTGGAGCGCGTCGGCATCGATCGCGCCAGGAGCAGGATGCGTGCCTATCCTCATCAATTTTCCGGCGGCATGAACCAGCGTGTCATGATCGCTCATGCGCTTGCCGCGAAACCTCAATTGCTGATCGCCGACGAGCCGACGACAGCGCTCGATGTCACGATGCAGGCCCAGATCCTGCATCTACTCGAAGAGCTGAAAGCGGAGACCGGCATGGCGCTGATGATCGTGTCCCACGATCTCGGCGTCATCGCACGCCTCGCCGACAAAGCGGCCGTCATGTATTGCGGCAAGATCATCGAGACGTCGCCCGTGGCCGAACTGCTCCAGCGACCGGCGCATCCCTATGCGCGCGCCCTGGTCGACTGCATGCCAAGCATCGATCCGAACGATCTCGAACCGCCGGCTCCTATCCCTGGTTCCGTGCCGCTGCTCGATAGCCTTCCGCCGGGATGCCATTTTCATCCACGCTGTCCGCGCGCAAGCGCCGAATGCTCCGTCGGTTTCCCCGCCCCCGCCACCATCGGCCCCGTCCATGAGGCTTCCTGTTACCATCCGGTGGCCGCATGAGCGCGCCTTTCCTTCAGGCCACGGGGCTGACCAAGGTGTTCCGACACAAGACCGGCTTTTTCGCGAGGCCGACCAGCCAGCTTGCAGTGAATGCGATCAGTCTGAACCTTGCGGCTCGCGAACGCATCGGTGTGGTCGGAGAATCCGGAAGCGGCAAGTCAACCCTTGGCCGACTTCTGCTCGGACTGACGGAACCGACAGGCGGCGACGTCTGCTTCGAAGGTGTCAATCACAAGCGGCGCCAGGCCGACGACTGGAGAGCATTCCGCATCCGCACCGCATTGGTACAGCAGAACCCGCTTTCAGCCCTTAATCCGCAAATGTCCATCGGGCAGCAGATCGCCGAGGGGCTGCTTGTACATCGCATCACCGATCGGGCGGGTGCCGACGAACGCGTCGCCGCCATGCTCGAGCGTGTTGGACTGTCGAGCGCGATGATGAACCGCTATCCTCACCAGATGTCGGGAGGTCAGCGACAGCGCGTGGTAATCGCCAGAGCGTTGATCCTCGACCCAAAGCTGGTCGTCTTTGACGAAGCCGTGTCCGCGCTCGACGTATCCGTTCAGGCTCAGGTTGTCGCACTCCTGCGGTCTCTCTGGCAGGAGCTCGACCTGGCCTATGTCTTCATCACCCATGATCTGCGTATCGTGCGCTATCTCGTCGATCGCATCGCCGTCATGTATCTCGGCCGCATCGTGGAGACGGGCGACATCCGATCTGTCTACGAATGGCCGCGCCATCCCTATACGCGTGCTCTGCTCGCCTCCGTCCCCAGCATGGACCCGACAGTTCGCAACATCGAGCCGCCCATCAAGGGAGAACTCGATACGTCGGCAATATCGAAAGGCTGCGCCTTCCGATCGCGCTGTCCCTTCGCGCTCGACAGGTGTGCAACCGAAACACCCGAGCTTCGGGCTGTGGCCGGCCAACAGACAGCATGTCATCGTGCCGAGGAATTTCCGCAGGCGATCGCACCGCAAAGTGCGGTAACGCAGAAGGAGATGGCGCTATGATGGCCTTCATCCTTGCCCGCCTCATCCGGGCCATCGTGGTCCTCTTATTCACCGTTACGCTCGTCTTTGTCGTTCTGCGGTTGAGTGGCGATCCCGCCCAGCAGATGCTCTCCGACAATGCTGGTCCCGAGGCGCTTGCAGCCTTCAATGCCAAATGGGGCCTGGACCGATCGATCCCGGAGCAATATCTGTATTACGTCGCAAATGCCCTGCGTGGCGATTTCGGCGTTTCGTTCGCGGACGGGCGTGAGGTCTTCACCGTCATCAGCGAACGAATTCCCAAAACACTTGCCGTAACGATCTCTGCCTTCATCCTCAGCATCCTGGTCGGCGTGCCGGCCGGGATCATTGCAGCCGTGCGGCGCGATGACGCCCTCGACAAGGGCGTGATGGCGGCAGCGGTACTAGGCTACAGCGTTCCGAACTTCCTGCTCGGCCTGGTCTTCATCTTTATCTTCGCCGTCTGGCTTCGCGTATTGCCGAGTTCGGGCAGTTCGACCTGGAACCATGCGATCCTGCCGGTCGCGACCTTTGCTCTGTTCAACGCGGCGGCCGTGGCGCGCTTCATGCGCTCCACCCTGATCGACGTGCTAGGCGAGCCCTATATCGCAGCCGCTCGCGCCGACGGCATCCCGCACTGGGAGATCATTCTCCGCCACGCGCTTCCCAATGCCGCGATCCCGATGGTGACGACACTCGGCTTCGTCGCCGGCGGCCTGCTCGGCGGCTCCGCGCTCATCGAGCCGGTCTTTTCCTGGCCCGGTCTCGGCAGCGGGTTCGTGAACGCGACAAACACCGGAGACCTCCCCGTGATACAGGCGATGATCGTGCTGTTTACGGCCTTCATGGTCGCGATCAACCTGACCGTCGATGTCCTCTATGCGGTTCTCAATCCGAAAATCAGGAAGCACTGACATGACGGCAGCGCCCTCATCCCGCTCGATGCGCAGCACGATATCGGCTCCGTTTGTCCGCATGCCGGGCAGCATCGCCCTATGCTGCGCATGGATCGCCGTCGTGGTTATCGCCGGCATCACGGGCCGATGGTCGGCCCCTTTCGATTATACGCATCAGGATCCGCTTGCGCGGTTCGCGCGGCCGCTCGCATCCGTCGCCCATCTTCTTGGAACCGATTACCTGGGACGGGACATCGTCAGCAATCTGCTGATCGCGACCCAGACGACATTGATGATTGCGCTCGTCGGATCGCTCATCTGCGCCTTGATCGGAACGAGCCTCGGCCTGCTTGCCGCTCATTTCGGCGGCTGGATCGACAATGCCATCATGGGCTTTGCCGATGCGATGGCGGCGGTGCCGTTTATCATCGTTGCGCTCAGCGTTCTCGCGCTCCTCGGTTCCAGCCCGCTGCTGTTCGTCTTTCTCGTCGGTTTTGCAAGCTGGGAACGCTATGCGCGACTGACGCGCGGCCTCGTCATCAGTGCCAAGGAAGAGGGCTATGCGGAAGCGGCCCGTATTGTCGGCGTTCCACCAATGCGCATTTATCTGCGTCATATGCTGCCGAACATCGCCGGTCCGCTCATCGTGCAGTTCACCATCAACTTCCCGGAAATCATCCTCCTGGAAAGCGGCTTGAGTTTTCTCGGGCTCGGCATCCAGCCGCCCGAGACCAGTCTCGGGCTGATGGTGGCCGACGGCCGGAACTACCTGGCGATCGCCTGGTGGCTCGCAGCATTCCCCGGTGCCGTCATCGTTCTCACGACCCTGTCGATCAGCCTGCTCGGCGACTACCTGCGCGACCGGCTCGACGCGCGCCTCCGTTAATTGAAAGGAAATAGGCATGAACCCGCTCAGAATGACGATTGAAAACATGCGCCTCGGCGGCCACCGCGGCCATAGCGCCGGCGCGCCGGAAAACACGCTCGCCGCATTTAAAAAGACTTTCGAGTTTGTCGGTCCGCTGGCCACCTGCGAGACCGATCTCAGCATCACCAGTGATGGCGAACTCATCCTGATGCACGATAAGACCGTCGACCGCACCACCAACGGTCACGGCATCGTGCAAAAGATGACCTATTCGGAAATCTCCAAGCTCGATGC
>NZ_JBFUBG010000044.1:0-48580 GCF_056405875.1 Rhizobium sp. P1_E6
CAATAGCCGCTCCACCATCGTTGCATGACCTTTACATTCGAGGGCTTCCTCGAGAAAAAACGTAAAGGTCGAGGAGCTCAATCTTTACAAATACCAATTTATAGTTGCGTCTGACCTTGTCATGAAACACGCAATCTTTGAGGAAATGCATCCGGACCTTGACGCTAGGTTTCCGCAATCTTTACAAATACGTCGGAATTCCGCGTTTTTGTAGCTGATGTAAAGGTCTTCGGACTCGCAGCAGTTGCATTAGGATATTGAGCTGTTTCATTCACATGGTTTAACTTCACCGAATTTTGCGGTTGCCACTTCTGCTGTGCTGAACTTCCTCTCGCCGTTACGGGATGCCTTAAGGGCCAGCGCAGAAAACATTTCCGAACGTATTGGCTAACCGCAGTAGTGGATGTCACCAGACAAGATGCACGACTGAGTGCTCATTGATTCAGGGTCGAATTGAGCGCGCGGTCCATACTGCTTCACGCTGTCCGCGCTTCCGACGGACGATGATAAGGATCGCCCCGCTCTTGTGTTCATGTCGCTCTGGTGCCGTATAACCTCCTGTTGTCCGGCATTGCGTAGCTCACACGCCAATAGCCTATCGAAGTCCTAGGTGACCCCGGACCTCTCGATGGGGATGCTTTCCGTGCCGGCGATGATTTCGACGTCCTAACCTCCCGTGCCTCACATGCGATGCGAGGCGTCAAAGGCGCAGGTTTTCTCTTTGCGTGATCTGATGATCCGTGCATTCAATCCGGTATGCTCGCAAGGAGCCTAAAGCGACGACGTAACGCCGGCGTCAGCTCCGGAACGCTATCGCCGTAGAACTCGCGTAAGAACGCGAGCCAGCCAGGTTCAGCAGGCGCAGCTGAATCGCCGGCGAAGACCTCCTCGATAGCGTCGGCGAACTCGGCGCCGAACCAACTCCTCAGAACAAGAGCGAACAATCGCCGCCTGTTGCATCCAAGTGCATTGGCCAACGGCAGCACCTTGTCGAGCGGCACCTTTCGATCCCCGCTAAGAAATCCTTCGACCGTATGAGGGCTTTGAAACCCGACGAGGAGAGTGATTTCCTCCACGGTGTAGGGGGAATTTTCCAAGTGCGCCTGAATGAGCTTCGCGACTTCCGAATTGCGCTGTGAATTCATTTTATGTTTCTCACGTATTGCTTCTCTCGTGCTGAATTATATCAAATAAAATTTGGAGATTCGTAATTTACGATCGAAAATAAATGAGGAAATAGTAAGTAAATAATTACTTATTATTTCAGTTCATGCAAATAATGTTGCCATACCAGTAAATAAGTCATAATATCGAACGACTTATACATTGAGGCGTCGCGATGACCCCGTATAGAAGTCCTCACGCCGCAATGCGCGTCGGTCAGATTATAGAAGCACATCTCACGAAATCGGAGCTGTCGTATCGAGATCTCGCCCATCAACTGGGAGTGTCAGACACCAAGATCGTCCACTTTGTGACAGGCAGACATTACTTCCCTGTAGAGTTTGCGAAATCGACCGCAGAAGCTCTCGGCATCGCCCAAGGCGAACTCATCTACTCCATTCTGCTGCAATATTTCCCTAAAGCGGAGGTGGACGCGATTTGGGAAGCTATTGCCACGCATATGTCTGAACAGCAGGAAACAGGTGAGGAAGAATCGGATTATGAAACACGCGAAAAACAGAAGAAGAAGCGGAAGAAGTCTGGCTAGCACCGCAACGAGTTGATCAGGGGGAGGCTCGGCATCTTTCATGACGCAAACGACAAATGAAGTTCGGAACCCTGCCTCCTCCCAGGCCGATGTCGATACATGGCGCATACTCAAGAAGGCGTTGAAAACAGGACTGTCGGATCGAGGATTTACCATCAACGCAGAAGAAGCATCCCTCATCGCGCGCTTCATGCTGGAGCAGATCGAGACTAGTGGCCTGCGTGTCGTCCCAGTGAAGCCGACAACAGAAATGCAGAAGGCCATCAAGCAGGCTCTCGATCAAGGCAAGCGAATGTCTGTCGCCTGGGTCAAACCGCGCACAAAACAACGGTGGCGCTATCAGGCCGCAGTTGAAGCGGCTCCTAATTGGCGCCGCGGCTATCTACTGGACCTTGGGCTCGATGACTCGCAGCCATTAGGATGAAGCTATGTCGCGTCATCCGACGCAGCCCGCCGGCTTCAAGTGGTCCAAGACCAATCCGGGATAGGAGATCGAGTTCACAAGCTTGACGCGATCCTCAAGCATGCCCTGCGGTAAGGTGCCGTAGCGTTGCGTCATCGTGCCGGACGTATGGCCCAGAATGAAGCCAAACTGCTCATCAAGAAAGCCAGCGCGACGCAGCGCGTCGGCCGCACCATGCCGAAAGCTGTAAAGGGACAAACCACGTCCGTCCTTCAGGCCGATCTTTGTCAAATACCGTGGGAAGTCGCGGCTGAAATCTGCAATCATCTGACCGCGCTCATTGCGCTCTGCGAGCGGGAACAGACGCTTATCTCCGCGCTCCCTCAGGTCGGCGTGATACTTCAGCAAGCCGAGTTTCACCAACTCCGGGTGCACCGGCACGACCCGCATAGAGCCTGCCGTCTTCACGGATTTATCACCATCGCCTTCGGTCGTGATGTGCATGATCCAATGGCCGCGATCTTCGCGCACGTCGTCAACGCCGAGCTGCGCTATCTCTGCCGGGCGTGCACCGGAATAGAGCATGATCAGTGGCACCCAGTAACGGTGGTCGCGGACAAGGACGTTGCCCGGCTTACTCCAAAACCGGGGAGCTTCATCGTTCTGACATCCGATGAAGAACGGCGACTTGAACAAGGCGTTCATTTCGTCAACCGCGAAGGGCTTCGTCGTCTTCTCCTTTGACTTCTTCAGGAACATATCCGCGGCGGGGTTTGCTGTGAGATAGCCATGGTTCGTTAGCCAAGTGCAAAACGCGCTGAAGCCGGAAAGGTATCGGTTGACGGTTGTCGTGCTGATCGTTGGCTTCTTCACCGTTTCATTGTGCTTGACGATTTGCGTAAGCTTCATGCCTTCGAACGCTTTCGTCTCCGTCGCCTTCACAGGATATTGAAGCAAGAGCGCCTTCCATTCTCGGACAGCCTTCTTGTCGATTCGATGCACCGGGAACGTGCTGCCGACGTATGCAACGAAAAGACTAACGTCCCGGCGAGCCTGCGCAAGCGTATCGGGCTTGATCTGGTTCGGGTTCTCGCGGGAGTAGCTTTCGAACAGCTCCATAATGGTCTCACCTGGTGCAGCAGCTTCCCGACCTTTACCGCTTGCAGGCTTGACGATCGGATCTTTCGGAGCGCCTGAGAAATCTCCGGTGTCGCGCTCCAGGGTGCGCTGCAGGCCCTCTATCTCAGCTCGTGTCATCAAGCTGCAGAGTTCGCGGTATTCATCAGAGCCCGTATCGACAAGCAGCCGATGCTGGGCAACGAACTTCTTTACTGCAGGCTCGATCAATTTCGCATCGCCGGCCGCAAGCGCGCTCTTGAGTGCGTTGAGCCGGCGCGCGCGAAGATTTGCATCATCGGTGCGTGCGCGAAGCATGAGCTCATAGTCGGTGTAGGCGTTGATCATGCCGAAGAAGTTCTCGGACGTGATCTCCCCCATATCGATCTGCCGATAAATCTGCTGCAGCTCGGCGTCCATCTGCTCCGGCGTCGGCAGGGACCGCTGCTTGCGATCATAGCCGTCGATCGTAGCCTCATAGTGCTGCCAGACGGCGATCGCCTTGTCGTCCGAGGTAATTTCCCGGCGCGCTCGAACTTCATCGAATTCAGAGCGCCAACCCTCGATCACGGGCCAGAGGCGCTTCTTCGCTTCGTTTTCATCCTTGGTGCGCAGAGACTTCTTTCGTGTCGTGGTTCCGAAATGCTTGACGAGATCAAGCGGGACATCCAGCCGCGCATAGTAGGTAGCGTTTCGTCGTTCTAGATACGTAAGCCTTGCCAATTTCGCCCATCCGTAGCACTATTCCGGAACACTCGACCGGAACAGCTCTAGAAAATAAGTTGTTTATTTGCAATAGGTTGTTTTGCATCATGGGCTTACTGAAAGTTGGATTACTTTCCAGGTTCCCCAGCCAATTCTCCCTAAATGCCCTTAATTCCTTGATTTTCCAGTCGTGCCGGATATCGTTTTGGCGTCATTCCCGACCTGTTGCCCAGAATTGTAGCCACAGGCTGTGGAAAGGCTCAGATGCCGAAGAATTCCTTCGTTTCCTGCGATCATCATCGCCGATCCGGAGGGCTGCACGGTGAAATGAACATGGCTTTGACCCGCCGCAGTAGCAAAACCTCAACCTTCCGCCGATAGAATCACCGTGACTCCCTGGAGACGGTTCGAGCCATGAAGACCTTTTCTGCCCTGTTGCTGACGGCACTTCTCATTCCGGCCACCGCCCGGAGCGAGACGGAATGGATGGGCGATGCGCGGCAGTGGTCGGTCGGGTTCGTTGGTGAGAAGCCCTCCTATTGCCGGCTGGTCTGGAACAATGAACTCGGCAAGACGGTCGAATTCCGCCAGAGCCTCGACAGCGTCATGTGGCTCGTTTCGAAGGATGGCTGGGATATTCCGGAGGGCACCACAACCAAGGTGACACTTGTCGGGTATTCCGGCACCAAGGCCGTAGCGGCCGRATTCTTCGACAGCAAGACGCTTCGCGTCCTGCCTGCGGATGAGAAGACGGGCGTTGCCCAGATCAAGAAGATGCTCAAGAATTCCTTTATCGGCACGCCGGATATGGAGCTGGATTTTGCCGGAAATGAAGAGAAATGGGTGGTGCCCCTCTCGCGGCTCCAGCAGATGTATACGACCTACGTCAATTGCTTGAACCGCCTCGTCCCCGCCAATCAGGCCAGCCAGGTTTCCGACAAGACCCAACCGTTCTGAAGCGTGTTGCAATTTTTCAGATTTGCGCGCCACGCTTCAAATTTGTTTGAGGCAGGTCGTTATTGGAAAACCGCTGAACACTTTTGCGCGACATGCTTTCGGCGTTCGCATTCTGCGTCGCCACGTCGCAGCAGCGCGCCACAAATTTGGCCCGCGCCACAATGATCATCCTGGTCGTGCCCGCTGCACTTCATTCGCGCGGGAAATCGGATGGTGATCTTCCCGTTTCAGGAGGCCATTGTGCAGAGGCTTCGTATCGCATTTCTCATAAGCGCCGTGGCAATCGCAGCAGCCGAGCTTGCCGGCCCGGCTTCGGCTGAGGATGTCGCCCACAAATCAACCGATACCCATGTGCTCGTCGTGCGACTGCCGGATGGTTCACTTGAGCGCATTCGTTACGCGGGTGACCGACCGCCGCAAGTCCGGTTCGACAGTCAGCCGGATTCGGGCTTTTTCGATCCGTTCTGGCCATCCGCTCCCTTTGCCGATCTAGACCGCATATCCGCAGCGATGGACCGCGAAGCTGCTGCAATGATGCAACAGGCCGACAGCATGATACTGGCATCTCAGGGAAATCTGACTGATGTCGGCCTCAACAGGCTGCCGGCCGGCATGCRGGGCTATTCGATGGTTTCGACCATGTCCGGCAACGGTGTCTGCACCCGCAGTGTCCATTACTTCAACAGCGCTGACAGCAAGCCGCAAGTCGAGAGCAGCACGTCGGGGAATTGCTCACCCGGCAAGGCGGCAGGCGCGCCGTTGCCCGCCAAGGCGCAGCGGCCGGCCCTGAAGCCGAAAACCTCTGGTGTCATCGAGGTCAACGCCCGGCCGCCGGTAACAGATGGCAGCGTATCACAGGCAAATCTTCGGCTTGCGAGCGCGGTGAACTGATGGATTACGGTCCAGTATCGTCACTTGCGCGTCAGACGGAAATCTTGCTCCGCACCGCGTCAGCGATCTCGGTCATGCGGTCGACCGGGGCGTGACCAATCAGCATGAAGGCGTGGGTAGCGTTCGCCCAGTAGACGACATTCATGCCCTTGCGGCCTTCGATATCGGGGGTTTTGGGGCCGCCGTCGGAGGCGACGATGCAGAGCGCCATGGGACCGGTCTCGGGATCCAGATAGGCGATCTGGGCGAGCGGCTTGCCATCATATTGCAGGATCYGGGCGCGCTTGAAATCTATATCRGGCAGAGCAACCTGCTCTGGAGAAAGCTGCAGGCCGAGGTTGCCATCCAGACTGGCGAGCTGCGCTACCTGCACGTCTCTGGGCGGGACCGGACCGGCGAGCGTCTCCGGCGTATAGAGCGAGATATATTCGGCGACGACGGCGCGCCATTCGCTGTTTTCGTCCTTGCCCGAGAGCCCCGTGCCAAGACCGATCACGGCGCGGTCGACGGCGATGCCGGCAACGACCGAAGCAGCAAGTGCGCCGAGAAAGCCTCGACGGCTGACGAAGGCAGCCGGCCTTGCAGACCGGGCGGCAGGAATGGCCGATAGCATGGATTCGAGCTTTGCCTGCGGAGCGGCATCGAGTAGCGGCGCAAAGGCTTGCTTGTAAGGCAGGCTTGCACGCGCCAGGAATTCCAGCCGTTCGGCGACAGCTTCGTCGGCCTCGATCAGCGCTTCGATGCGGGCAGCCTCTTCGGCGCCGAGTTCACCATCGATGAAGGCGGTCAGTTCCTCGTCGGAGGGCATTCTGTGCTTCGTGCTCATTCAAATCCCCCTGCCGATACAGTCTCGGAGAGCTTCGCGCGGGCAGCTGCCAGCCGGCTCATCACGGTGCCGATCGGAACATCCAGTATGGCGGCGACCTCGCGATAGGAAAGCCCTTCTACATAGGCGAGGAAAACCGCCGATCGCTGCGCCTCCGGCAGCGCGTTCACCTGTTTCAAAACCTGGTTCGCCATAACATGCGTTTCGGTGTCGCGGGCGCCATCTGATATCAGCGTCTCGTCGGCATCGACGAAGCCCTGCCCCTGGCGAACGCGGCGGGCACGGATCTCATTCAGCCAGATCGAATGCAGGATCGAAAACAGCCAGCGGTCGAGCCGCGTGCCTGCCACGAACTGATCGACCCGCTCCAGCGCACGAACGCAGGTCGCCTGCACGAGATCATCGGCGACATCGCGCTGATGCGAAAGGACGAGGCCATAGCGCCACAGACGGGCAAGATTTTCCGTCAGGCCGCTCCTGATATCCGCTTCGCTCGCGATGGCCGCCTCCGCGCGTGTTGGCTGTCTTGGAACCGCCGGCCGGGCCGGCGATTCCGTTCTGGCGCGACTATAGGCAGGAAATGTGGTGTGTGCGACCGACATCCAGAAATACCCTTCAATCAACCTTGTCTTTCTCCTGCCCCGCGCAAGCGTGCAGCTTTGTTCCACGCAATTCCGGACGCAAGACCGCTGCACACTCTTGCTGGCATTGCTTTAGATCTTCGACGGATCGATGATCGCGGCGTTAAGGTCCTGATATTCCTCGCAACCGGTGCCACAGATCGCCTTGATCGTCGTCAGCTGCTCCTTGGCGAGATCGAGCTGGCCCTTGATGACATAGGCTTCGCCGAGATATTCGCGAACCTTGGCATATTGCGGATCAAGCTTCACCGACTGCAGATAGTAGGAGATGCCCTCATCCGTGCGGCCGAGCTTGCGGGTGGCGTAACCGCGATAGTTCAGCACTTCAGCGGTGTTCTGATCCTTGACGGTGTCGAGCATGGCGAGCGCTTCTTCATAGCGACCGGCCTTGGCGAGCGAATAGGCATAATCGGTACGGTTTTCGTCCGTCACGTTAGAGCTCTGCTGCTTGACGCACTTCTTGGTCTTCTGGTCGTAGATCTCGCCCTTCTTGCAGACCGGCATGGTGCTGCTATCGTTGCCGATTGCGAAGACGGGGCCGGAGAAGACGGAAGCGGCAATGCAGCTGCCGAATACGAGGGAAGCGATGCGGACAGTCTTGATCGTCATGGGATAACTCCTCAAAAAATGACGTTGCGAGGAGTGAACACCGCTGCTGGCAGCTTTATTCGACAGGCTTTCGCATTTTTCGATCACTGCTTCGTGAAGAATAGCGTACCGAATAAACCTCCGCGCCCGCGTGTTTTCCACTCGTTCCGCCGGGAACGACAAGGAGCATACCGTGACTCAATCCGTCAGACTTTTAAGTCTCGCCACTGCAGTGCCTGACCATATCATCACCCAGAGCCAAGCCGCCGCGGCATCCTCGCGCCTCTTTGGGGATCGCTTCAAGGAATTCCGCCACCTCGCGCGCGTCTTCGACAATGCCGGTATCGTAAAGCGGCATGCCGCCCGTCCCCTCTCCTGGTTTGAAGAGACGCATGGCTGGCAAGACAGAATGGAGGCCTATGAGGAGGTCGCCGGTTCGCTGTTCGTCGCGACGGCAACGCGCGCGCTCGATCAGGCGGGGCTGACGGCCGATCAGGTCGATTGCGTGGTAACGGTTTCCTCCACCGGCATCACCACGCCGAGCCTCGATGCGCGGCTCGCCGGCCGGCTCGGCTTTCGCGCGGATATCGAGCGTGTACCCGTCTTCGGGCTTGGCTGCGCTGCCGGCGTTTCCGGCTTTGGCATCGCTTCGCGGTTGGCGCGCAGCCGCCCGGGCGCCGTCGTGCTCTTCATCGCCATAGAGCTTTGCACGCTGGCCTTCCGTCTGGATGAGCTGACGAAACCGAACATCATCGCCACCGCCCTCTTCGGTGACGGGGCTRCAGCCTGCGTGCTACGATCAGGCCAAGGCGGCATGGCAGAAGTGGAATCGGCGGGCGATCACCTCTTTCCTGATACGCTCGACATCATGGGCTGGAAGATCGACGATACCGGGCTCGGCATCCTGCTGGCGCAGGGACTACCGCCCTTTGCGGAAAAGGAGCTCGGCCCGGCGATCGACGGCATCCTGGCGCGCAGCGGCCTCAAGCGCGGCGATATCGACCGTTTCATCTGTCATCCCGGCGGCACGAAAGTGCTGGCGGCAATGGAGAGCACGCTTTCGATGGGGCCAGACACGCTCGACATCGAGCGGTCGGTGCTTGCAGACTACGGCAATATGTCCTCGCCGACCGTGCTCTTCGTTCTGGAGCGTGCTATCGGCAGAGGTTTGCCGGACCGGGCGGCGATGATCGCCATGGGGCCGGGCTTTACGGCAAGCTGCGTGACCCTGCGGAGGGTCGCATGATGTGGCCTTCCATCACATTGCTGGCCTTCGTGACCGCCCAGCGGCTTTCGGAACTGGTTATCGCGCGCCGCAACACGATGGCGCTCTTTGCAAAGGGGGGGCGCGAGATCGCGCCCGATCATTACCCCTACATGGTGGCGCTCCACACGGGCTGGCTCGCCGGGCTGTGGATGCTGGCAGCGGGACAGCCGGTTCAGCTCTTCTGGTTCGGTCTTTTCATGCTGTTGCAGGTGCTGCGACTGTGGGTGCTGACCACACTCGGGGAGCGCTGGACGACGCGTATCATCATCCTGCCTGGTGCGCCGCTCGTCGAAGGCGGCCCCTACCGCTTTTTCAAACATCCGAACTACATGATCGTGACAGGTGAGATCGCCGCCCTGCCGCTTGCCTTCGGCATGCCGCTTTATGCGCTCGTCTTTTCTCTCCTCAATGCCGCCGTCCTGACTGTTCGCATCAGGGCCGAAAATGCCGCACTTAAAAGCGCAATGATTTTGAAATGAAATGCGATTTTTCGTTTGCGCCGCAGCATTGAGATGGGCATTTTAAGGCCTAAAACATAGCGGAATGCAGGGGAAAATGACGAAAAACGCAATCGTGCTCGGCGCCGGTATCGTCGGGGTTTCGACGGCCATTCATCTTCAACGCCGCGGCCGGCAGGTTACACTCATCGACCGCAAGGAGCCGGGTAACGAAACCTCCTTCGGCAATGCCGGCCTGATCCAGCGCGAAGGCGTCATGCCCTACGGCTTTCCCCAGCAGCTCGGCCTGCTGCTGCGCTACGCGCTGAACAACCGCATCGATGCGCATTATCATCTGAAGGCGCTGCCCGGCCAGCTCGCCTTCCTTGCCCGCTATTGGTGGAACTCCAATCCGAAGCGGCACGAGATGATCACCAAGGCCTATGCACCGCTGATCGAGAATTCGATCATGGAGCACAAGGACCTGATCGAGGCGTCGCATGCCGAAACGCTGATCCGCAGGGATGGCTGGATGAAGATCTTCCGCACCGGCGCCAAGCGCGACGAGGCCTTTACGGAAGCGGCCCTCTGGAAGGATCAGTTCGGCGTCAGCTACGAGAGCCTGAGTTCGGCCGATATCGCTCGCCTGGAGCCTGATATCACCGGGGATTTCGTTGGCGGCCTTCGCTGGATCGATCCCTGGTCGGTGCTCGATCCGCATGCGTTGACGCGTGCTTACCGCAGCTATTTCGAAAGCCTCGGCGGACGATTTGTGACCGGCGACGCGGCATCACTCGGGCCAATCGGGTCCGGCTGGAAGATCATGACGTCGGAGGGGTGGCTGGAGGCCGACGAGGTCGTGCTGGCGCTCGGCCCCTGGGCGGCGGTCGCGACCCGGCGCCTCGGCTATTCCTTCCCGCTCGGCGTCAAACGCGGCTATCACATGCATTACAGCGTCCAGGGCAATGCAGTGCTCAACAACTGGACGCTGGATTCCGAGCGCGGCTATTTCCTGGCGCCGATGAACCGTGGTGTGCGCCTCACGACGGGTGCGGAATTCGCCACGCTCGACGCGCCGAAGACACCGGTGCAACTCGACCGGGCCGAAGTGGTGGCCCGCACGATCTTTCCGCTGGGTGAGAGACTGGATCCGGAACCGTGGATGGGCGCCCGCCCCTGCACGCCCGACATGATGCCCATTATCGGCAAGGCGCCGCGCCATCAGGGCCTGTGGTTTGCCTTCGGCCATGCCCATCACGGGCTGACGCTCGGGCCGGTGACAGGGCGTGTGCTGGCCGAACTGATGACCGGCGAGACGCCGTTCATCAATATTTCGGCTTATTCGCCTGACCGCTTCAACCCGTAACGCCGAGAGCGGCGAGAGCCTTCAGGGCTTCTGCCGCGATACCCTCGATCGTGTCATCGATATCGACGGTGACGACACCCGGTTCGCCCGTCGGTACTTCCAGCGTCTCCAACTGGCTTTCCAGCAATGAGGTGGGCATGAAGTGCCCCTTGCGGTGGCCCATGCGGTCCGTCAGCAGTTCTTTCGACCCTTCGAGATAGACGAAGTAGAGGTTGCCGCCGGCTGCCGCTCGCAGGCGTTCGCGGTAGATATGCTTCAGCGCAGAGCAGGACACGATGGTGCCTTCGCCCTTGGCAAGCGATGCCTTCATCGCCTCGCCGATGCGGTCGAGCCAGGGCATCCGGTCCTCATCGGTCAATGGAATGCCCTTCGACATCTTCTCGACATTGGAGGCAGGGTGAAGAGCATCACCCTCGACGAAGGGCAGATGCAGAGCCTTGGCTATCTTTTCGCCGACCGAGGATTTGCCGGAACCGCTCACCCCCATGACGATGATTGCATGGAGCGTTCGGTTATTCTCGGTCATTGCTCGTCTCGCTCATCGTTTCGACGTGGGATATCTGCGGCATTTAAGCATCTCCATATTTCTTCGAAACATGGAAATGCTCTATCTCTTTGTTTTCGCGCAATTCCGGACGCAAAACCGCTGCGCACTTTTGCTGGAATTGCTCTAGGAGGCCGCAGCTACGGCAGCATTCTTGCGTGCAAGGCGCGCCCTGATCGTTTCGACATCCGCACGCGGCGTCGCTGCAWACAGGGTCTTTGTATAGCTATGCTGGGGATCGTTGAAAACCTGATCCCGCGTGCCGTATTCGACTGCTTCGCCGAAATACATCACCATCACGTCGTCTGCCATGTAGCGGACGACCGAAAGGTCGTGGCTGATGAAGACATAGGTCAGGTTCAGTTCGTCCTGCAGGTCCGCGAGCAGGTTGAGCACCTGCGCCTGCACCGACAAATCAAGCGCCGAGACCGGTTCGTCGAGAACCAGAAGCCGTGGTTTCAGCATCAGCGCGCGCGCAATGGCGATACGCTGGCGCTGGCCGCCCGAGAACATGTGCGGATAGCGGTTGAAATGAACGTCCTGCAGGCCGACCTTCTTCAGCATCGCCATCGCGAGATCGCGGCGTTCAGCGGTCGGCGTATTGGTGTTGATGATCAGCGGCTCCATCAGGATGTCGCCGATCTTCTTGCGCGGGTTGAGCGATCCATAGGGATTCTGGAAGACGATCTGCACCTTGCGGCGGATTTCCGGCGTCAGGTCACCCTTGAAGATATCGACCTTCTTACCGTCGATGAAGAGTTCGCCCGCCGTCGCCGGGTCGATCATCGTGATGATACGGGCGAGCGTCGACTTGCCGCAGCCGCTTTCGCCGACGATCGCCAGCGTCTTGCCCTGCTCGACACTGAAGCTCACGCCCTTGACGGCATGGACCGTTCGCGCCTTCTTGAACATGCCGCCCGGCAGGTAATAGTCGCGAACGATGTTCTTTCCCTCGAGAACTGGCGTCATCAGGCCGCTCCCTCCACAGTCTTATTCGGATTGAAAAGTTCGCCGATGGTCGGCAGCCGGTCGCCGGTCGCATTGTCAGGAAGGGCTGCGAGCAGTGCCCGCGTGTAGTCGCTCTTCGGAGATTCGAAGAGCGAGAGCACATCGGCCTCTTCCATCTGGCGGCCCTTGTACTGGACGATCACCCGGTCAGCCGTTTCGGCAACCACGCCCATATTGTGCGTGATGATGATCAGACCCATGCGATGTTCCGTCTGCAGGCGCATCAGGAGATCGAGGATCTGTTTCTGGATGGTCACGTCGAGCGCCGTGGTCGGCTCGTCGGCGATCAAAAGCTTCGGGTTGCAGGCAATTGCGATGGCGATCATGACGCGCTGGCACTGGCCACCCGACATTTGATGCGGGAAGTGGCCGAGCCGCTCGGCGGGATCGGGAATGCCGACCGCCTGGAAAAGCTCGATCGCGCGCTTGCGCCGCGCCGCCTTGTCGAGACCAAGATGAATCCTCAGCACTTCCTCGATCTGGAAGCCCACGGTGAAGCAGGGATTGAGACTGGCGATCGGCTCCTGGAAGATCATCGACATATCCTTGCCGATGATCTCGCGCCGTTTGGCTCCGGACATGCCAAGCAGGTTCTGGCCGTCGAAGAGCATCTTGTCGGCCGTCACCTTTGCCGTCCACGGCAGGAGGCCCATGGCAGCCAGCATCGAGACAGATTTTCCCGAGCCGGATTCGCCGACGATCGCCAGAACCTCACCTGCGTCGACTTTCAGCGAAACGCCGTCGACCGCGCGAAAAGGCCCGGTCGAGGTTTGAAATTCGACGACGAG
The DNA here is from genome assembly GCF_056405875.1 of Rhizobium sp. P1_E6. Taxonomy (NCBI): domain Bacteria; kingdom Pseudomonadati; phylum Pseudomonadota; class Alphaproteobacteria; order Hyphomicrobiales; family Rhizobiaceae; genus Rhizobium; species Rhizobium sp. P1_E6. Next base: position 13,249 of record NZ_JBFUBG010000044.1, read on the forward strand.
ATTTTCAATTTCGAGAAGCGCCATCTCAGGACCTCTTCATCTTGGGGTCGAGCGCATCACGCAGGCCATCGCCCATCAGATTGATAGCGAGAACGGTGATCAGGATGGCGAGACCCGGAAATGTTACGACCCACCAGGCGCGCGATATGAACTCGCGGGATTCGGCGAGCATCGTGCCCCATTCGGGTGTCGGCGGCTGGGCGCCCATGCCGAGGAAGCCGAGGGCGGCTGCATCGAGGATCGCGGCGGAGAAGGCAAGCGTTGCCTGGACGATCAGCGGTCCGAGGCAGTTCGGCAGGATCGTCTTGAACATGAGGCGGAAGGTGCCGGCACCGGCGACCCGGGAGGCCACCACATACTCCTTTTCACGCTCGCCCATCACGGCGGCGCGTGTCAGGCGCACGAAATGCGGCTGGTTGACGATCGAGATCGCGATCATGGCATTGAGCAGGCCGGGGCCGAGCACCGCCACAAGCACAAGGGCCAGGAGCAGCGACRGGAAGGCGAGGATGATATCCATCAAGCGCATGATGACGATATCGACGCGACCTCGGAAATAACCGGCAACGAGGCCGATCAAGACACCGGCAACCACCGATAGCGTAACGACCACGACACCGATGAACAGCGAGAAACGTGCGCCGAAGATCAGGCGCGAAAGAATATCGCGGCCGACGGCATCCGTTCCGAGCGGATAGGAGAAGCTGCCGCCATCCATCCAGAAGGGGACGGAGAGCAGAAGCTGGCGGTTCTGCTCGGTCGGCGCATGCGGCGAGACGAGCGGTGCGAAGATCGCCATCAGCAGGATGATGAGGAAAACGAAGAGGCCGATGACGGCGCCCTTGTTTCGCGAGAAATAATACCAGAATTCCGTCAGGGCGGAGGGCTGGTCGGATTTTGCAGTTATCGTGCTCATGGACCGCTCCTAGTGTCYGATACGCGGATTGATGAAGCCGTAGGTCAGGTCGACGATCAGGTTCACAAGCATGATGATGCCGGCAATCATGAGAAGACCGCCCTGGACGACTGCATAGTCGCGCTTGAAGACAGCATCGACCATCCACTTGCCGATGCCCGGCCAGGAGAAGATCGTTTCGGTAAGAATGGCGCCTGCGAGCAGCACGCCGACCTGCAGGCCGATCGTGGTGATAACAGGGATCATGGCGTTTCTGAGCGCATGGACGCCAACGACGCGCAGAGGTGCGAGACCCTTGGAGCGGGCCGTGCGCACATAATCCTCGCCCAGCACTTCGAGCATCGCCGAGCGGGTCTGGCGGGCGATAACCGCAAGCGGAATGGTGGCAAGCACCACGGTCGGCAGAATGAGATAGCTGACGGCCGACGCGAAGGCGCCCTTCTGGCCGGAGAGCAAACTATCGATCAGCATGAAGCCGGTGACAGGCTTGAAGAAATACATCAGCGAGATGCGGCCGGAAACCGGCGTCCAGCCTAGATAGCCGGAGAAGAAGATGATGAGCAGCAGGCCCCACCAGAAGATCGGCATCGAATAGCCGATGAGGGCGACCCCCATCACGCTCTGGTCGAACCAGGTTCCGCGCTTGACAGCAGCGAAAACGCCGGCCGGAACACCGAGAAAGATTGCCACCAGGATGGCGCAGAGAGAAAGTTCGAGCGTTGCCGGGAAGAGCGTGAAGAACTCGCCGAGAACCGGGCGCTTGGTGACGATCGAGGTGCCGAGATCGCCGTGCAGCACTTTTCCGAGATAATCGAAATACTGCACATACATGGGCCGGTCGAAACCGAGATCATGCATGATCTGGGCGTGACGTTCGGGTGCCATGACACGTTCGCCCGACAACAGCATGACGGGGTCGCCAGGAAGCAGGCGGATGAACGAGAAGGCAATGAGCGAAACGCCTAGGAAGGTCGGTATCAGGACTGCGAGGCGCCCGATGAGAAATCGCAACATAGCAAGGTTGTCCAATAGTTTCCGGCGGTCAGGTGGAAGCCTGACCGCCGGTCAAGCCCGGTTTTAGCCGGGCAGTTTATCATTTTTCTTATTCGGCGATATCAACGCCGTCGAAGCGGTGAATGCCGAGCGGGTCCATATGGAAGCCCGACACCTTCTTGCTCACCGGAACGAATACCAGCGAGTGGTCGAGCGGGGCCCAGGGAGCTTCCTTCTTGAAGATCGCCTGCGCTTCCTCGTAGAACTTCGTGCGTGCAGCAACGTCAGCCGTTTCCTTGGCCTTCGTCATCAGAGCGTCGTAGTCCTTATTGCACCACTGAGCGCGGTTGTTACCGCCGACAGCGTCGCAACCGAGCAGCGTGTCCATGAAGTTATCAGGGTCGCCGTTGTCACCGGTCCAGCCGAGAATGACGGCGCCGTCGCGCTTCACGTCGGAGGAGAGCTTCAGGTATTCGGCCCATTCATGCGTGACGATCTCGACATTGACGCCGGCCTTGGCAAAGTCTGCCTGGATCAGTTCGGCGGCGCGGCGAGCGTTCARCATGTACGGACGCGAAACCGGCATTGCCCAGACCTTCATGGAAAGGTCCTTGACGCCAGCGGCTTCGAGAGCCTTCTTGGCGCCTTCCGGATCGTACTTGTCGTCCTGGATCTTGTCGTCATAGGACCACATGGTCGGCGGAATCGGGTTCTTGGCAACCTGTGCAGCGCCCTGGAAGACGGCGTCGATGATCGCCTGCTTGTTGATCGCCATGTTCAGCGCGCGGCGGACTTCCGGCTTGTCGAACGGAGCCTGCTGGGTGTTGTAGGCGAGGAAGCCGACGTTCAGGCCAGCCTGTTCCATGACCGTGAGGTTAGGATCCTTCTTGAGCTCACTAACGTCGGCAGCATTCGGATACGGGATGAGGTGGCATTCGCCGGCCTTCAGCTTCTGGGCGCGGACAGCGGCATCAGGGGTGATCGCGAAAACGAGATCGTCGATCTTTTCCTTGCCCTTGAAGTAGCTTTCGTTAGCCTTGTAGCGGATAACAGCATCCGGCTGGTAGGCGACGAAGGTGAACGGGCCGGTGCCCAGCGGCTGCTGGTTGAGCTGGGCCATCTTGCCGTCAGCGGCGAGCTTGTCGGCATATTCCTTGGAAACGATGGAAGCGAAGTCCATGGCGAGGTCGGCCAGGAACGGTGCTTCCGGATGATTGAGCGTGAACTTGACCGTCAGGTCATCGACCTTCTCGACCGACTTGATGAGATCAGGGAAGCCCATGCCGGCAGCATATTCGTAGGAACCGCCTTCGACATACTTGTTCCAGGGATTGTCGGACTTGATCTGGCGTTCGAAGGAGAAGACGACGTCGTCGGCGGTGAGATCACGCGACGGGGTGAAGAAATCGGTCGTCTGGTACTTCACGCCGGGATGCAGCTTGAAGGTATATTCCTTGCCGTCGGGCGAAACCGTCCAGCTGTCGGCAACACCCGGCTCGATCTCCGTCCCGCCGTGCTTGAATTCAACGAGGCGGCTGTAGACCGTACGCGAAGACGCGTCGAAGGTCGTGCCTGCCGTGTAGAGGCTAGGATCGAAGCCTTCCGGCGATCCTTCGGCGCAATAGACAAGCGTCTTGGAATACGCGGCGGTAGCCATGACCGAAGCCAGGGCTGTCGCTGCGAGCAGGACAGAGAACTTTTTCATGATGTCGTTTCCCAGGTTTGTTCTTTTTTGATCTTTAGAGATCGGGCGCTCATTACCCCGATCAGCGGGCCGATGGAACGATATTTATTTGCTGAACGCAACGGCATCCGCAGAAAATTTTTCCAGAAAAGCAATTTTAGAAATTTTCGGTCAAAAATAGGCCCACATTTGCAAGATTGAAGCACGTTCAACCGTATTTTTGTCGCGTTTGGTATAATTTCGCGTCGCGGAAGGGCGTTGAGAACGGTTTCAACGGGCTCTGATATATCAACAGCCGTGAGCGCGAATGAAAAAACCACGGCCATGGAAAACAGCCGTGGTTCATGACGATATCAGAATGGTCAGATATCAGGCAGCCGGCGCCTGAATGGCGGGCTTGCGATAATGCTGTTCGCCGGTAAGGCCAAGCAGGAAATTGATCTGTGGCCTTGCCTTTACCAGATCGTCGATCGAATATTCGGTCAGCACGTCGAAGAAGGCGTTCAGCGCCTTGCGCAGCGCGGTGTTCAGGCCGCAACTATCAACCAGCGGGCATTCGACCGCGCCGTCCTCAAAGCATTCCGCCATGGCGAAGCTGTCTTCGGTGACTCTTACCACGTCGAAAAGGGTGATATCGGTCGCCGGCTTGCCAAGGCGTACACCGCCATTGCGACCGCGCACCGTCTCGACGAGGCCTGCCTTGTTGAGAGGCTGCAGAATCTTGAAAAGGAAGAGCTCGGAAACACCGTATGCTCTGGCAATCTCCGGAATCCGGCTCAAATGTCCTTCATTGGCTGCACAATACATCAACATGCGAACCGCATAGTTGGTCTGCTTCGTCAACCGCATGCCGATCTCCTAAATCATTTGTGGACCGTATATAGTGGGTTTCACAGTTTTGAACAATTCCAAAATATGAAATTCACATTCACGTTTCCCGCGACTGCTCGCCGCAGCGTTTCAAACGAAAACAGGCCCTTCTCGGGCCTGTTTCCAGATGGCGAAAGATAAGTTGGATCACTTCATCGTCGGCATGACGAATTCGGCACCGCCCTTGATGCCTGACGGCCAGCGGGCAGTGACGGTCTTGGTCCTGGTCCAGAACTTGATCGAATCGGTGCCGTGCTGGTTCAGATCGCCGAAGCTCGAAGCCTTCCAGCCGCCGAAGGAGTGATAAGCGAGCGGAACCGGGATCGGAACATTGACGCCGATCATGCCGATGTTGATGCGGGAGGCGAAGTCGCGGGCAGCGTCGCCGTCGCGGGTGTAGATCGCGACGCCGTTGCCATATTCATGCTTCATCGGCAGGTCGAGGGCTTCTTCGTAGTTCTTGGCACGAACGACGGAGAGAACCGGTCCGAAGATCTCCGTCTTGTAGATATCCATGTCCGGTGTGACGTTGTCGAACAGCGTACCACCGACGAAATAGCCGTTTTCATAACCCTGCAGCTTGAAGCCACGGCCGTCGACGAGAAGCTTTGCGCCTTCTTCGACGCCGCGGTCGATAAGGCCGTTGACGCGGTTATACGCATCCTTGGTGACCAGCGGCCCCATGTCGGCCTTGTCATCGGTATAGGGGCCGATGCGCAAGGATTCGATCTTGGGCGTGAGTTTCTCGACGAGACGGTTGGCGGTTTCCTCGCCAACGGGAACGGCAACGGAGATGGCCATGCAGCGCTCACCAGCAGAGCCGTATCCTGCGCCCATCAGAGCGTTGACAGCCTGGTCCATATCGGCGTCAGGCATGATGATCATATGGTTCTTGGCACCGCCGAAGCACTGGGCGCGCTTGCCGTTCATTGCAGCCGTTCCGTAGACGTAACGGGCGATCGGCGTGGAGCCGACGAAGGAGACGGCAGCGATATCAGGGTCGGTCAGGATCGCGTCGACCGCGGTCTTGTCACCGTTGACGACGTTCAGAATGCCAGCCGGCAGACCGGCTTCGATCATCAGTTCGGCAAGGCGGATCGGCAGGGATGGGTCGCGTTCGGAGGGCTTGAGGATGAAGGCGTTGCCGCAGGCGATTGCCGGGGCAAACATCCACATCGGGATCATGCCCGGGAAGTTGAACGGCGTGATGCCGGCGCCGATACCGACGGGCTGGCGGATCGAATACATGTCGATCGCCGGGCCGGCGCCTTCGGTGAATTCACCCTTGGCAAGATGCGGAATGCCACAGACGAATTCGCAGACTTCGAGGCCACGGATGACATCGCCCTTGGAATCCTCGACCGTCTTGCCGTGCTCGCTGGAAAGCAGCGTCGCAAGCTCGTCCATGTGCTGGTTCAGGAGATCGACGAATTTGAAGAAGACGCGGGCGCGGCGCTGCGGGTTGGTGGCCGCCCATTTCGGCTGCGCAGCCTTGGCGTTTTCGACGGCGGCGCGGAGTTCCTCGACGCTCGCCAGCGCGACCTTTGCCTGCACTTCGCCGGTTGCGGGGTTAAAGACGTCGCTGGTGCGGCCGCTGGTGCCGGCAACCTTCTTGCCGCCGATGAAATGACCGATATCACGCATGGGTGTTCCTCCTGATCTTTTTGGATGACGCAACAATCGCACTTCAATTTTCACAAATCAATGCGCTATAATAAGCAACCGTTGTGCGTAAATTATAGCTCTGTCGCGGTGGTTGATGCTCCTGCTTCAAAATTGGCATCGCACGCGGACAAGTCAAAGGGAAGGTCGAGACGATGAGCGGAAAACCTGTCGTCAGAATGGCGGAACTGGAGATCGATCCGGGCACGCTCGAAGCCTACCGGGCGCTGCTTACCGAGGAAATCGAGGCGTCCGTTGCGCTGGAGGACGGCGTCCTTTCGCTGAATGCCGTTTCCATCAAGGATCGTCCAAACGTGATCCGTATCCTGGAGGTCTATGTCGACAAGGAGGCATACGAGGCCCATCTGCGGACGCCGCATTTCCTGAAATACAAGAATGAGACGGCCGGCATGGTGACGTCACTGACGCTTGTCGACGTCGAACCCATCGTGATGCGTTCCAAGCCATGAACTGGGACGACGTTCGTATTTTCCTGGCCGTCGCCCGCACCGGGCAGATCCTCGCCGCATCGAAGCGGCTGGGGCTCAATCACGCCACGCTTTCGCGCAGGCTTACCTCGCTGGAAGAGGCGTTGAAGACGCGGCTTTTCATCCGCCGGACGAATGGCTGCGAGCTGACCGCCGAAGGCGCAGTCTTTCTTGCCTCGGCCGAGCGGATGGAAACGGAAATGCTGGCCGCGCAGGCCAATCTCGGCCACACGGATACGGCAATTGCCGGAACGGTGCGCGTCGGCGCACCCGATGGGTTTGGTGTTTCCTTTCTTGCGCCACGCATGGGCAGACTGATCGAGCGCCATCCGGAACTCAAGATCCAGCTCGTGCCGGTGCCGCGCTCCTTCTCGCTGTCACAGCGCGAAGCGGATATTGCCATTACGCTGGAACGACCCGAACAGGGACGGCTCGTCTCATCCAAGTTGACCGACTACACGCTCGGCCTCTACGCATCGTGGGAGTATCTCACGAAGCATGGAAAGCCCGAGGATGTCGATGGCCTGAAGGTGCATCCGCGCATCGGCTATGTCGAAGACCTGATCTTCACCGCCTCGCTGAATTTCTCCGGCGAGGTGATGCGCAGCTGGGACGCGGGTTTTGAAATCTCGACTGCGATCGGCCAAACGGAGGCCGTGCGTTCCGGCGCCGGCATCGGCATCCTGCATGACTATATCGCCCGGCAATACAAGGAACTGGTGCGCATCCTGCCGCAGGTATCCATCCGCCGCGCCTACTGGACAACCTACCACGAAAGCGCGCGCGATCTGGTGCGCGTGCGCAGCGTCATCGATTTCCTGCAAGAACTCGTCGACGAAGAAAGGCAGATGTTCCTTTAGAGCATTTCATGCTCCATCCCCTTGTTTTCGCGTAACTCTTTACGCAAAACCGCTGTACACTTTTGCTGGTATTGCTCTCGCGCTCAGATGCTTTGCCGGTTCCTCGTTTTCATCGGGGTTGGGGAGCGGCACTTCATCCGGCAGGCGATCGGGCTCCGGCTCCTTGATCGGCGGCACCGGTCTCCAGCCTGGCGAGGGCATTGGCGGCTGGTCGGGAAGAGGGTCGTTCGGGACGGACATGGCCGGCTCCTTTACGATTGCAATATTGGATTATTTGTCGTCTCTGACTGCCTCGGCAGCACGGACCGGCATGCTGTCGATGATGGCGAAGAGTTCGCCTGACGTGATCGGCTCACTGGCCTTCAGTTTCACGGTGCCATCCTTGCCAAGCAGGAAGGCGGCAAATTCACCCGTGTCAGGCACGTCCAGTTCCTTTCGAAGCGCCTCGCCGTTCAGCCCGTCGCCGCTTCCGAAGAGCGGTTTTATGCTCGATCCGACAAGCTTGAGAATAACCATATCCCGTTCCTCAAGAGCGGCGCGGTCGGCAAGCAGCTGGTTTTCCTGGCGGGCTGCGCGGGAGTTGTCGCGGTCGGCGATGAGAATGAACACGCGGTTCTTCCACTGGAACTGTTCGAGACTGGCGACAGCCGCATAGGCGGCATTCGTCTCGTCGATCTTCGTTGCGCCGTAAAGAAGGGTCTTGGACATACATATACTCCCGTCGACCGTTGAACGGCGCGGGAGGCGCAAGAGTTCCAATCATGTCCCTTAAAAGGGACGACGGCCGGTCGGAGATGCCAACCGGCCTTGTCGCACCTACATATGCAGAAAGGCAGAAACCGGAACCTGCAGCGCTGCAGCAATACGCCTTAGCTTTGCCGGATCGGCACTTTCGCCATTTTCGATTTCGAGGATTTCCCCATTGGCCAGACCGCAGGTAACTGCGAGGTCTTCAATACTGTAGCCAACCGCATCACGTGCGCCTTTAACCGCGGCTGCCACGTCAATCGGGGAAACAGCGGTCGATTCCTCAATATTCTGTACAGAAATGGACATTGAATTCTCCTATAATGCCTCGGTGGACTGTCCTACCCCCAAGCGGCAAGCCGCCAGCATTTCGCAATGCAACGAAAACAACGGGCAATTGCTGCATCGCACTGCTCATAAATAGGTAAACTAGTGTTAACGGCAATAGCAAAATGCGAGCAGGCATCATTTTGACATCAAAAAGCGCCGATGCCGTGCATTGCCGAACTGGCAAACCAACTTATGGGAGAGAATGGTACGGTTGGGGGGTCTCGAACCTCCGACCTCAGGTGCCACAAACCTGCGCTCTAACCAACTGAGCTACAACCGCACAATGCCGCGCACGCCGCGACGGGGGTCACATACGAGGACTTGAACTTTAATTCAAGCCCCGATTTGCGCTCAATATACAAAAAGGCTGAACATTCGGTCCAGCCTTTATTATCTATCGAGCCTGGCAGATCAGCCAATCTTGAAGGATGCCATGGCCTTTTCAGCAGCTTCCTTCGAAGGCTTTGCGACCTTCTCGGCAACCTGCTTGGTGGTTTCCTGAAGCGACTTCGCCTGCTCGACGGTCAATTCAGCCTGCTTGCGCAGGAAAGAGGTCTGAAGCTCGAAGAATTCGGCGACGGACTTGACGCCAAGGAGCGCCTCCATGTGGGAGAGCGAGCGTTCGGCATTGACGCGGAGCGCATCGATTGCCTTGAGGCCGATCTCAACGCTGCCGGCCTGCGCGGTCTGGACCGTTGCTTCCAGCGTCTTGCCTGCTTCTTCACCGGCGGACTTCAGCTTGGCATAGGCTTCCTTGGACTGCTGAGCACCCTTTTCGGTGAAGTCGCGGAAGGACTCAGYCAGCTTGCTCGGGTCGAAGGAGGCAATTGAAAAAACGTCGTCGGTCTTTATGGTAGCCATCGGATCGCGTCCTTTTAGATGGGCAAATCTGTGCCCGCGATAAATTGGATAAATCTTATATACAGCATCTTATTGTGCATTGCAACATCGTTGTGCAACGCACAATGCGTTAACCTTTCCGGCCGAAAGCTCCGTGCTCTTCTGGACCGGTCGCAGACCTGCAGTTATTAATAAGCTGTTAATTCTGAAGAGCCCGAAAGCGACAGGTTCGATCATGCCCGCAGTCCAGTATCCGTTCATCGATATCGCCGTGCATGTGCGGGTGCGTGAGCGATTCTCGCGTGGCGAGGCCATGGTGCTCTTTTCCGCTGATCTTTCTCGCCTGCTCTGGGCGAATGGTGCCGGCGCCGAGCTTTTTGGCCACACCGCGGTCTATGATCTGCTCGACCAGGGTGTCAGCCATGCCGACATCACCTTCCGCCAACTTGAGGCGACTGCCCGTCAGCTTGGCGAGATCGGCGCCCGGAAAACCTTCGTCATCCGCATCGCCAAGGGCTTTCAGCGCGTTCAGGCTTCCGCGTCGTCAGAGCTTATCCGTCTCGCTTCGGGCGAGAAGGCCATTCTGTTTTCCGTTCCGGTCTCCACGCCCCCGCTGACGGCGGGCGCCAATGCTGCGCAAATGCTGCAAGGCCTCGACGACCCGGATACGCATATGGCCGTGATCGGAGCCGAGGGCGAAGTCATTGCCGCTTCGCCCGGTTTCGCCTCGCTCGGCATTACGCAGCAGGCGGCAAGGACGCTGATCACGCTCGCCGGCGCCCATCCAGACCGCCTGGTAAAGCGCCCGGTTGCGACCGGCCTTGGCCACTTGCCGGCTGCCGTCGGCAAACTCAACGACGAGCCGGCACTCCACCTTCTCTTCGCCGTTGAAACCGCGATCGGTCATCTCGACCCGATCGAACCTTCCGTCAATATTCAAGAGAGTGCGCCAGCAGAAGCCGCAACGGACGAAACTCCCAGTATTGCCGCACCCGCGGCCGGCTTCACGGAAGCCGAGGCGATCGACGCAGTTTCTGGCATTGAAGAGGTCGAGGAGACACTGGAGGAAATTACCGGCGAGACCGAAGGCCCGGTTGAGATGAGCGAACCGGTCGAAGCCGAGGCCCAGTCCGAGCCGTCGGCAGATGGAAGCATTACCGAGCCTGAAACAGTGGTCGTCGATGACGCCAGCGAGCAGGTCGAGCAGCAGACCGAAGCATCTGCTTCCGAGGAAGAGATCGTAGAGGCCGGCGCGGGGGCTCCAGTCGTCGAGCGGGTTGAGCCGGCCGTTTCCGTTGCCGAAAACTTCGCAGCAGCACCCGTTGTCCCAGAAGAGCCTACAGCCGGCCCAAGGAAGAGCAGCTTCGTCTTCAAGCCGAACAGCCGCGCCACCCGTTTCGTCTGGAAGATCGATGCGGAAGGCCGCTTCAGCGAAGTTTCTCATGAATTCGCCGAGGCTGTCGGCCCGCATGCGAGCAACATCATCGGCAGCGCTTTCTCCGACGTTGCCGCCCTCTTCAACCTCGATCCGGAATCGAAGCTCTCCGAAGCGCTGGCGCGGCGTGATACCTGGTCCGGCAAGACGATCTACTGGCCGATCGAGAGCACGAGCCTCGTCGTACCCGTCGACCTGGCAGCTCTGCCGACCTATACGCGCAACCGCGATTTCGATGGTTTCCGCGGCTTCGGCGTGGTGCGCCTGTCGGACGCCCAGGAAGATCCCCTGGCGCTTGGCCTGGCGCTCGGACCCGACGGCATCGGCCATGATGCCTCCTATCTCGGATCGGCAAATGAAGCTGAGCCGCAAGAGACGGCACCGGCGGAAGCCGAAATGCCGCAAGAACAGCCTGAAGTCATTGCCGAAGTTATGCCGCAGACCGACGAGGCTGTGAATCCGGACGCTGATGTCGAAGAAGACACCGTGCCGGAAGTCGAAGTAGCGACGGACGTAACCATCCCGGAAGAGGCGTCAGCACCGGAACCTGTCGTCGAAGAACAGTCCGCCTCCGAGCCTGATGTTGCCGGTCAGCGGGAAGATCAGCCGCCTCGCGACAGACAGGAGGAACCGCCGGCGTTGCGCATTTCCGAAACGCCGAACCGCCGCTTCAGTGACAAGGTCGTGCAGCTTCACAGCGCCGGCAATGGCCTGACAGCCGCCGAGCAGGCGAATTTCCGCGAGATCGCCAAACGCCTCGAAGCCTTCGGCACGTACCACGAAGAACCGGTCGCCACGCCGCAGCCTGAACCTGATGTAGGAGAGGCGCCGGCGGCCGAAGAAGCCGTTGCCGAAACCCCTTCCGTCGGGCAGGCAATTCCGCAGGAAGCAATTTTCGAAGCTGCTGCGGAGCCACTGCCGGAAGAGGTTGCCGCCGAGGCCGAAGAGATCCCCGCAGGTGAAGCCGAAGACGAAGTGACCGAAGGTCTGCAGGAGACGGTCAGCCAGATCGAGGTTCTGACCAGTTTCATTCCGCCGCGTGTGAAGATGACGGACGGGCTCTCGGCTGCCACCGTCGATCTGCTGCCTGTTGCCGTGTTGATCCATGCCGGCGACCAACTGATCCACGGCAATCCGGAATTCCTGCGGCTGACGGGCTACGCTTCCGTCGAGGCACTCTCCGAGGTGGGGGGCCTCGATGCGTTGCTGCAGCGTCACGACCTTGAAAACGGTGCGGGCACGATGATGCTCGTCAAAGCCGATGACAGGCTGGTGCCGGTCACGGCCCGTCTGCAATCGGTGCGCTGGGAAGATTCCAACGCTCTGATGCTGGCGTTGATGCCGGTCGAGAACCGGGAAGAAGGCAGGGGCGAGGTTATCAGGCTCGACCAGCGCTCCGACCGGATGGTGGAGAAGGTCGCCAAGCTGCAGGTCGAGGTGGAGGAGCTGCGCTCGATTCTGGAGACAGCGACCGACGGTGTCGTCGTCATCGGCACGGAAGGCGATATCCGCTCGATGAACCGCTCGGCTAGCGCCCTCTTCAACTATGACGAACAGGAAACACGCGGCAAACCCTTCGTCATGCTGTTTGCACATGAGAGCCAGAAGGCGGTGCTCGACTATCTGCATGGGCTTTCCGGCCATGGTGTGGCCAGCGTGCTGAACGACGGGCGCGAGGTGATCGGCCGCGAGGCGGCCGGCGGTTTCGTGCCGCTGTTCATGACCATGGGCCGCCTGACCTCATCCAACGGCTATTGCGCGGTCATCCGCGACATCACCCAGTGGAAGCGCACTGAGGACGAGTTGCGCAATGCCAAGGGTGCCGCCGAAACCGCCAATGCCCACAAGACGGATTTTCTTGCGCGCGTCAGCCATGAGATCCGCACGCCGCTCAACGCCATCATCGGCTTTTCCGACATGATGGCGAGCGAGCGCTTCGGGCCGATCGGCCACCCGCGCTACATCGAATATGCAAACGACATCGGCCGTTCCGGCCGACACGTTCTCGACATCGTCAACGACCTGCTCGACATTTCCAAGATCGAGGCAGGCGAGATGGATCTCGACTTTGCCTCCGTCGGTCTCAATGAAGCGATCTCGGAAGCGGTTGCTCTGGTCCAGCCGCAGGCAAACAGCCAGCGCGTCATCATCCGCACGGCCCTGTCGCAGTCGGTGCCGGATGTCGTTGCCGATCTGCGCTCGATCAAGCAGATCGCACTGAACATCCTGTCGAACGCCATCCGCTTTACGCCATCAGGCGGGCAGATCGTCGTTTCCACTTCCTATGAGGCGAACGGCAGCGTGGCGATGCGGGTGCGCGATACGGGTATCGGGATGACGCGCAGCGAGCTCGATCAGGCGATGAAGCCATTCCGCCAGGTTTCGTCCACGCAGTCGCGTCATCGTGGCGACGGCACCGGTCTCGGCCTGCCGCTGACCAAGGCGATGGTCGATGCCAACAGGGCAATCTTCTCGATCAATTCCGCGCCGAACGAAGGCACCCTGGTGGAGATCACCTTCCCATCGCAGCGCGTGCTTGCCGGTTAGGCGCCTATTTTCATGCAATTCCAGGCGCAAAGCCGCTGCACGATTTTGCTGGGAATGCTTGCCAAAGAAAAGGCAGCCAATGGCTGCCTTAGAGAGTTAGTGCTGGTAAAACAAGAGCTTAGTCGATCAACATCATGTTTCGGGAACCGCAGTTCCAGACCATCTCTTCATGTATGGTCTCCAAGATGGCTTCACCTTTGACAAACCTTTCTTAACGAAAGGTTTCCAAAACGCGGAATTGATCAACGGCAAAAGCTTGTAGTTTAGCTTCCTCTGTCAAACCTTCAGCTCCTCCAGTCCGGCAAAAAGCTGAAGCGACTCAGGGTTGGCGAGCGCTTCCTGATTTTTCACCGGCCGGCCATGAACAACCTCGCGCACGGCCAGTTCGACGATCTTGCCGGACTTGGTGCGCGGGATATCTGCGACCGCAATGATCTTGGCCGGCACATGGCGCGGCGATGCACCGACGCGGATGCGGGTCTTGATCGCCTTTGCCAGATCCTCGGTCAGCGTCATGCCTGGCGACAGACGCACGAAGAGTATGACGCGCACGTCGTCATCCCAGTCCTGGCCGATACAGAGCGCTTCAGCCACTTCTTCCATCTGCTCGACCTGATTGTAGATCTCCGCCGTGCCGATGCGCACGCCGCCCGGATTGAGCGTCGCATCCGAGCGACCGTGAATGATCAGGCCGCCATGTTCGGTCCATTCGGCAAAATCACCATGGCACCAGACATTATCGAAGCGTTCGAAATAGGCGGCCCGATATTTGGCGCCGTCGGGATCGTTCCAGAACATGACCGGCATGGAGGGAAAGGCCTTGGTGCAAACCAGTTCACCTTTTTCCTGACGAACCGGTCTGCCTTCGTCATTCCAGACATCGACGGCGAGGCCAAGGCCCGCACCCTGGATCTCGCCGCGCCAGACGGGCTGCAGCGGATTGCCGAGCACGAAACAAGAAACAATATCCGTGCCGCCAGAAATCGAGGCGAGTTGAACGTCTTTCTTGATGCCTTCATAGACGAAGGTGAAACCTTCGGGCGACAACGGCGAACCGGTGGAGGTGATCAATCGCAGGCTCGAAAGGTCATGGCTCGTGCGCGGCGTCAGTCCGCTCTTGCGCACCGCGTCGATATATTTGGCCGAGGTCCCGAAGATGGCGAATTTCTCCTCGGCCGCATAGTCGAAGAGCACATTGCCATCGGGCGCGAAAGGCGATCCGTCGAAAAGGCAAAGCGTAGCGCCGGAGGCAAGGCCGCTTGCCAGCCAGTTCCACATCATCCAGCCGCAGGTGGTGAAGTAGAAAAGCTTGTCGCCCGTCTGCAGGCCACAGTGGAGGCGATGCTCTTTCAGATGCTGGAGCAATGTGCCGCCGGCCGAATGCACGATGCATTTCGGTACGCCTGTTGTGCCTGAGGAAAACAGGATATAGGCCGGATGGGAGAAGGGCAGTCGCACGAACTCGACCGATTTCGGCTCATATGGGGCAATGAATTCGGCAAGCGTCTTGCCACCGGCGGTTTCGCGCGCGACCTCTTCTGCATCGCCGGCATAATGAATGACGATGGTCGGTGCATCGAGGCTCTTTGCGACATTCACCACCTTCGGCTTCACATCCTGCAGCTTGCCATTATACCAATAGGCATCGCATGCGATGAAAAGTTTTGGCGCAATCTGGCCGAAACGGTCCAGCACGCCCTGTTCACCGAAATCAGGCGAACAGGACGACCAAATGGCGCCGATCGAGGTGGCCGCCAGCATGGCTGCCACCGTTTCGGGCATATTGGGCATCATGGCGGCGACGCGATCGCCCTCACCGATGCCGAGTGCACGAAAGCCCTGCTGGAGCTGTGACACAAGCGCGCGCAGGCGATCCCACGACCAGCGGTCTTCGACCTTGTCCTCACCGCGGAAAATGATGGCATCGCCCTGCCCGCTTCCGTTCAGCAGATTTTCAGCGAAGTTCAGGCGTGCCTGCGGAAAGAACCGCGCATCCAGCATGCGGTCGCCATTCACGAGAATATCTGCGCCACGCTCTCCCTTCACGCCGCAGAAATCCCACAAGGTCGACCAGAAGCGTTCCCGATCGGCGATCGACCAGGCATGCAGATCCTCAAAGCTTTTCAAGACGAGACCGAAGTCTTCATTGCAGCGCTGCATGAAGGCGTGGATCGGGCTATTTTCGATCGCGTCTTCAGTGGGCTTCCAAAGCGGCTGTTTTTCCTGCATTCATTCCTCCTCCCCAATGCGGGACTTATATCATGCTGCAATGCGTTATAAAGTGTGCAACGGCGCGATCCGCGGCGCGTGGGATTTGCATATGCCCGGTATTTCATATATCCGGCAAAATCAGAAAATAACGGGTAACCGGCTGAAATTCCGGCGGAGCTCATGGGTACGTCAAGACAAGGCAGATGGCGAAAAAGGATCGGCCCCGCCTCGCGCTGGCTGCCGGCCTTTGCGCGCATCTCCACCATCGTGCTGCTGGTCGGGCTTGCCTTCTTCCTCTCACTCAGGCTCGCCGCCCCCTATCTCATCTCAACCGGCTTCGTCCGCTCCGGCATCGAGGATGCTCTGTCGAAGTGGACGGGCTATCAGGCCGAGATCAAGGGTAAGCCCGTCCTTGAATTCTGGCCGACGCCGCGCATCACGCTCAACGACGTCACCATCCGCCAACCGCGCGAAAGCGGCGACAAGCTGCTCGGCCGTATCGAAAGCCTTTCGGCCGATTTCAGCCTGATCGATGCACTGCGCGGCCGCACACGCTTCCACGAATTCCACCTGCTGCGGCCCAACCTCGCGCTGACGCGTGACGAGAACGGCCTGATCGACTGGAGCTATGCCGGTCTTCTGGCGCGGGCGATCAGCGGCGTGCGGGATGACAACGGCACCGAAGTTCTCGATCCGAAGCTCGACGCCGATATCGGCGCCGTGACGGTCGAGGACGGCACGCTGACCATAACCGATACGCGGACGGGCGATGTCCACCATTTCGACAGCGTCGCGGCGGATATCGCCTGGCCGAAGCTGTCGAGGGCGATCTCGGCAGTCCTCATTGCCCGTTTCAACACACAGGACCTGAAGATCGACTTTGCCTCGGCCACGCCACTGCTCGTCTTCGCCGGCAAAAATGCGGAGATGAAGGCCTCGATCGCCTCCAATCTGATGACCGCGCGTTTCCAGGGCGTCGGCAGCATGGTGAGCCTTTCGGCGGTATCCGGCAATTTCAGCGCCAGCTTTCCGGATGTGCCCGCCCTCCTGAAATGGTCCGGCAAACCGATGCCGGGGATCGAGTCGCTGAAGAGCGCATCGATGACCTCGGATGTGACCTCGGCGTCCAACGGTTTCCGCTTCAACAATGTCAGTATGACACTGAACGATGCGAGCGCGACCGGCGTTATGGATTTCACCGTCACGCCCGGCAAGCGGCCGAAAATCGGCGGGACGCTTGCCTTCGACCAGATGAACCTCAAGCCGTTCCTCGACGCCTTTGCACTGCGGCTTGCCGCCGGAGGCCTGGGCGATTTGCTCGTGCAGAGCCCCATCGGACCGCTGCAACTCCTTGATCTCGACGTGCGGCTTTCTGCACGACAGGCGCAGATGGGTATCTTCTCGCTTGCGGATGTCGGCGCCAGCGTGATCGTTGCCGGCGAGGAAGCGAAGTTCGATATCGGCGACAGCCAGTTCGAGGGCGGCGAAATGACTGCCCATCTGGAGGCGACCCGCCGCGATTTCGATGGTGGCGGTAAGCTGCAGCTTTCGATCCGTGATGCGGATTTCAATGCACTTGCCGAGAAATTGCAGCTCAAGGGGCCGCTGCCGCATGCGAGCGGCTCACTCGATCTTTCGCTGGAGACACCGAAGGCGATCTGGACGACGGGACTTGCCGATGTGACCGGCAAGCTCAGATTCTGGACGACGGCGGGCACCATCCCCGGCGTCGATGTCTCCGCAATCCGGACACAGGCAGCGCAGAAGCCGTTCTTCCCGCTGAGCGCCGCCGCAAACGGGGCCTTCGCCTTCAACAAGCTCGATCTTCAGGCCGACTTTGCCAATGGCACCGCCGAAATCCACGATGCRCGTTTTGCCGGTTCCGACCAGACGCTGACCCTGTCCGGCATCGTCACCTATCAATCGAACGGGCTTGCACTCTCCGGCTCGCTGGAAGCGACTGATCCGGCAAGAGCGGTCGATCTGCCGCTCCTGCCCTTCTTTATCGGCGGCTCGTGGCCGAACCCGGTCATTTCGCCGGTGCCGCTGCTCAGCGCACCGGCGAAAACCCAGCCTTAAGCAGTCGCGGCCGCAGCCCTTTCATCGCGCTCGCGCTGCACTTCGCGGCGCTTGGTGATGATGGATGCGCAGATGACGCCGACCGTCACGATGGCGATCAGGATGGTGCAGACCGCATTGATTTCCGGGGTCACGCCGAGACGAACCTGACTGTAGATCTTCATCGGCAGCGTGGTTGCGCCCGGACCCGATGTGAAGCTTGCGATCACCAGGTCGTCCAGCGACAGGGTGAAGGCGAGGATCCAGCCGGAAAACACGGCCGGCGAAATGATCGGCAGCGTGATCTCGAAGAAGGTGCGCACCGGCGGCGCGCCAAGATCCTGGGCGGCTTCCTCGATCGACTGATCGAAGCTCAGGAGCCGCGACTGAACGACAACGGCCACGAAACACATGGTCAGTGTCGTGTGCGCCAGCGTGATCGTCCAGAAGCCGCGGTCGAAACCGATCGCCACGAAGAGCAGCAGCAACGAGAGGCCAGTGATGACGTCAGGCATGACGAGCGGCGCATAGATCATGCCCGAAAACAGCATGCGCCCGCGGAAGCGCGTGAAGCGCACCAGGGTCAGTGCCGCCATGGTGCCGAGGATGGTGGCAAGCGTTGCCGACAATAGGCCGACGCGGATGGTTACCCAGGCCGCATCGAGCAGGCCCTGGTTCGAGAGTAGAGACACATACCACTTGGTGGAGAAGCCGCCCCAGACGGTGACGAGCTTCGATTCATTGAACGAGAAAACCACCAGAAGCACGATCGGCAGGTAGAGGAAGGCGAAACCGAGCACCACGGAGATGATATTGAAGCGGGTCCATCTCAGCATGACTTATCTCCCCCGCTCTTCGGCTCTGGCCTGTGCATTCTGGAAGAACACGATCGGGATCACCAGGATCAGAAGCAGGATCGTTGCCACCGCCGAAGAGACTGGCCAGTCCCGGTTGGCGTTGAACTCGTTCCAGAGCGTCTTGCCGATCATCAGCGTCTGCGAGCCGCCGAGAAGATCGGGGATGACGAATTCACCGACAGCCGGAATGAAGACCAGCATGCAGCCGGCGATCACGCCCGGGAGAGACAAGGGGAATGTGACACGCCAGAAGGCTCGGATCGGCGTGCAGCCGAGATCCTGAGCCGCCTCGATCAGCGTGCCATCCATCTTTTCGAGCGACGAATAGAGCGGCAAGACCATGAAGGGCAGATAGGAATAGACGATGCCGATATAGACGGCCGTGCTGGTGTTGAGGATGATCAGCGGGCTGTCGATGATGTGTAGCGACAGGAGAAGCTGGTTGAGCAGGCCCTCAGGCTTCAGAATGGCGATCCAGGAATAGACGCGGATCAGGAAGCTCGTCCAGAACGGCAGGATGACGAGCATCAGCAGCGTCGGGCGGATGGTGCGCGGCGCCTGCGCCATTCCATAGGCGATCGGATAGGCGATCAGCAGCATCAGGAAGGTCGAAATCCCTGCAATCACGACGCTCGAGAGGTACGCGTTGAAATAGAGCGGGTCGTCCGTGAGGTAGCCATAATTGTCGAAGGAAAAGGTTGAAGCCTTTTCCCAGAAACCGCTCCAGCCGTCGGCAAGCGAAAAGACCGGCTCGTAAGGCGGGATGGCGATCGCCGTCGTCGAGAGCGAGATGCGGAAGACGATGAAGAACGGCGCCAGGAAGAAGAGCAGCAACCAGGCATAGGGAATGATGATGACGAGCCGGCTGTAAAAGCGAGAAGCAAATATTCCCATGGTCTCAATCCTTCAGCAGCACGCCGCCATCTTCAGCGAAGGAAACCCAGACTTCCTGATCGTAGGTGAAGGGGTCCTCGACGGAGCGCTGCGCATTGAGAGAGGAAGCCTTGACTGTCTTGCCGCTCGGGAGCCGCACGTGGAAGACCGTCATGTCACCGAGATAGGCGATGTCCCAGAGTTCGCCCCTGGCTGCATTGACCGCGGCATTTGCCGGTGCGGCGCGTGTTACGCGGATCTTCTCCGGGCGGATGGCAAAGCCGAGTGCTGCCCCTGTGGCGGGCGTCTCGGCCGAAGCCGTGCGCACCGTAAAACCGCTTTCGACAGCGATCTCGACGGCACCGTTTGACGCTGCCGTCACCTTGCCGTCGAAAATATTCACATCGCCGATGAAATCGGCAACGAAGCGCGAATTCGGCGCCTCGTAGATTTCGGCCGGTGTCGCGACCTGCACCACCTTGCCATGGCTCATGACGGCTATGCGGTCGGCCATGGTCATCGCCTCTTCCTGATCATGCGTGACGACGACGAAAGTCAGGCCAAGGCTCTGCTGCAGGTCCATCAGTTCGAACTGCGTTTCCTCGCGCAGCTTCTTGTCGAGCGCGCCGAGCGGCTCATCGAGCAACAGCACTTTCGGACGCTTGGCGAGCGAGCGAGCGAGTGCCACGCGCTGCCGCTGGCCACCGGACAGCTGGTTCGGTTTGCGGGACGCAAATTGTTCGAGCTTCACCATCTTCAGCATCTGCGACACGCGCTCGGCCATCTCGTCCTTCGACATGCCGTCCTGCTTGAGGCCGAAGGCGATGTTCTTCTCGACCGTCATATGCGGGAAAAGAGCGTAGGACTGGAACATCATGTTGACCGGCCGCTTGTAGGGCGGCGTGCCCGAGAGGTCGGTGCCGTCGAGAACGATCTCGCCCGATGACGGCTGTTCGAAACCGGCGAGCATGCGCAGCAGCGTGGACTTGCCGCATCCCGACGCGCCGAGCAGCGCGAAAAACTCGCGATGATAGATGTTCAGCGACAGATCGTTGACGGCGGTAAAGTCACCGAAGCGCTTGGTGACATTCTTGAAAGCAATGAAGGGTTTTGCAGACGGATCGGTCCAGGGCGCGAATGCGCGGCGGATATTGCCGAGAGACTTCATATTATTCCCCGAAAATACAAGGTTTCAGTCGGCCTCCACCCGGGCCGGGAATTGAAAGGCCCGGACGTTTCCGTCCGGGCCTGACCAAAATCACTGGCCGGTAACGACCTTCGTCCAGATTCGCGTCGCCGAGCGCTGGGTCTTCGGATCCCACGGCCTGACGGTGAAGAGGCCTTTCATCACATCATCAGTCGGATAAACGGCCGGATCTTCCAGCACGCCCTTGCTGACGAACTGCTGGGAGGCCTTGTTGCCGTTGGCATAGAAGGTGTAGTCGCTCGCCTTGGCGATGACTTCCGGCTTCATCATGTAGTTCAGGAACTCATGCGCTTCAGCCACATGCTTGGCATCGGCGGGGATCGCCATCATATCGAACCACATCTGGGCGCCCTGCCCAGGAATCGAGTAGTTGACCTCGACGCCATTGTTGGCTTCGGCCGCACGGTCGCGGGCCTGCAGCATGTCGCCGGAATAGCCGAAGGCAATGCAGATGTCGCCATTGGCAAGCGCATTGATATATTCTGACGAGTGGAACTTGCGGATGTAGGGGCGAACTGCCGTCAGCAGTTCCTCGACTTTCTTGAAATCCTCCGGTTTGGTGGAATTCGGGTCGAGGCCGAGATAACGCAGTGCCGTCGTCATCACGTCTTTCGGCGTGTCGAGCACGTAAATGCCGCAGTCCTTGAACTTTTCGGCGACCTTCGGATCGAAGATCACTTCGAGGCCGGGCTTGACATCAGGTCCAAGGATTTCGGCGACTTTCTTGACATTGTAACCGATACCGTCGGTGCCCCACATGTAATCGACCGCGTATTCATTGCCGGGATCATATTCGGCGGTACGCTGCTGGATGACATCCCACATATTGGAAAGGTTCGTCAGCTTGGACTTGTCGAGCTTCTGGAAGACACCGGCCTGGATCTGGCGCTGCAGGAAGTCGGCAGTCGGAACGACGACGTCATAACCCGTGCCGCCGGCCAGCAGCTTGGTTTCCACGGTCTCGTTGGAATCGAAAGTGTCGTATACGACCTTGATGCCGGTCTCCTTGGTGAAATCCTCAAGGATCGAACTGTCGATATAATCGGACCAGTTGTAGACGTTGACCACACGCTCCTGGGCGAAGGCCGGAGCGGCGGCAAGGAGAGCGACAACGGCAACTGCCGTCAGGTTGGCGATTCTCGACCTCATGATATCTCCTGTTTGTAAAGGTATCGCGCCCCCGGACACCTCTTATTCCCTCTGGTTTTGCTGCAGACTAGAAAGGATTTTCGGAGCCGACAAGCGTAAAATCCTGCAGTGTCAATGATTTCACAATCACTGAAAATCGAAGGCACCGAAGCCAGCAGCAGTCTCGTCCAGGGCGAGTGGACGCGTGACCGGCGGTTCGGCGCGCGAAAGGCAGCCGCGTCTCTCGCAGAGGCGACAGGCGGGACCGATCGCGACCGGCGAAGCATCACTTCGGCCGTAAACCAGACTGTCGCGCAAAGCAGTGTCGCAGCCGAGCAGCACTGCCGTGCGCCGCACCCGTTCGCCGAATTCCACAACCGGCCCTTCGAGCGTGCGCGCCACCGTCAGAAAAGTCGAACCGTCAGGCATGGCGACCGTCTCGGCCAGTACTCTACCCGGCTCCAGAAAGGCCATGTGAACATTAAGCTTCGGACAGTTGCCGCCGAAGCGCGCGTGCGGAAAGCCCTGCGCTCCAGCCCTGCGGATGACATGGCCAGCGRCATCGATCTCCATGAGGAAAAAGGGAATGCCTCCAGCGCCGGCACGCTGCAGCATGACGAGACGCGATACAGCTTGGGCGAAGGACATACCAAAGCGGGCGCGGATGAGATCGATGTCATAGCGGGTGCTCTGCGCGGCAAGAAGGTAGGCGCCGTAGGGCATCATCAAGGCCAGAGCAGCGCTGCGGGTCAGCTCGAAGCGGGCGATGCGCCGGGCCTCGTCGGACGACAATGGCAGATCCCCAAGCTCGGCTTCGATCTGGGGCAGCAGAACCAGCCTTGCCACCTCGATCGCTATTTCCTGTGCCTGATCGGCTGCCGAAAGACGCTCGGACAGGAAGAGGCGCATCGAATGACGGTCGAACCGGCGGCGAAGATCCGGCATTACATGGACGGGAAGGATGCGAACGCTGATGCCGCGCTCGTTCTTCAACCAGTCCTTCAGGCTGCTGCCTGCAGCGAGCCCATTCGCAAAATTTTCTGCCGCCTCCTCGATCCCGGCGAAATAGGCGGAGCGGCGCTCCAGCACCTCCTTCACCTCGTCCAGGGGCAGCCGACCCGGAGCGACTGCCGCATGGCCGTCGCCTGCTATCAAAGCAGTCAGGTCAGAAAGCCGGGCAGCCTGCTCGCGATAGGCGCGATAGAGTTTGATCATGCCACCCGCCGCATTGGGCGCGACATCCGCTACCTCGACAAGCTCCTGATCGCCCGGCAGTTCACCAGCCAGCAAAGGATCGGCGAAAACCTCCTTCAACTGACCGAGGCCACCGGCAGTTTCGCCCCGCAGTTCTTCAAGGTCGACGCGGTAGACGGCAGAGAGCTTCAACAGCAGCTGCACCGTCAGGGGGCGCTGGTTGCGTTCGATGAGGTTCAGATAGGAAGGCGAGATTTCCAGAGCTTCGGCCATCGCGGTCTGTGTCAGCGCCAGCGCATTGCGGATGCGCCTGACTTTCGGCCCCGCAAATACCTTCCGTTCCGCCATGTCACATCCTTTACATTCTAGATTTACAAATATTTACAAAATTTCAAACTGCTCTGTAAATCCTTCTCATCCTAACCTCTTTCTCAGCTTGGAATCAAAGGTTTTTCTKGATAGTTCGACCAATTTTGTAAATCCTGTCATCAGCGCTCAATCGTTGGAAATTAAAGAGGAGACTGGTATGACAGATTTTAACAAGCTCATCGGCAATATACCCAAGGGACGCTTCGACGGTATCGAGAGACCTTATTCGCCTGATGATGTAGAGCGGCTGCGCGGCTCGCTAGCGCTGCGCCATACGCTGGCCGAGATGGGCGCGGCCCGCCTCTGGCACCTTTTGCATGAAGAGAATTTCGTCAATGCGCTCGGCGCACTCTCCGGCAATCAGGCCATGCAGATGGTGCGCGCCGGACTGAAGGCGATCTACCTCTCGGGCTGGCAGGTCGCGGCCGACGCCAACACGGCATCGGCGATGTATCCGGATCAATCGCTCTATCCGGCCAATGCGGGGCCGGAGCTTGCAAAGCGCATCAACCGCACGCTGCAGCGCGCCGACCAGATCGAAACGGCTGAAGCCAACGGGCTTTCGGTCGAAACGTGGTTTGCGCCCATCGTCGCCGATGCCGAGGCCGGCTTCGGCGGGCCGCTCAACGCCTTCGAGATCATGAAGGCCTATATCGAGGCGGGGGCTGCCGGCGTTCACTTCGAGGATCAGCTGGCGTCGGAGAAGAAATGCGGCCATCTCGGCGGCAAGGTATTGATCCCGACCGCCGCCCATATCCGCAACCTCGATGCCGCACGGCTTGCAGCCGATGTCATGGGTGTTGCGACACTCGTCATTGCCCGCACCGACGCGGAGGCTGCCAAGCTCCTGACATCCGATATCGATGAGCGCGACCAGCCCTTCGTCGACTATGATGCTGGCCGCACGGTCGAGGGTTTCTACCAGGTGCGAAACGGGCTCACGCCCTGCATCGCGCGCGCCATCGCCTACGCGCCGCATTGCGACCTCATCTGGTGCGAAACGTCGAAGCCGGATCTGGAGCAGGCGCGTCGCTTTGCCGAAGGCGTACACAAGGTACACCCCGGCAAGCTGCTCGCCTATAATTGCTCACCATCCTTCAACTGGAAGAAAAATCTCGACGATGCGACCATCGCCAAATTCCAGCGCGAGCTCGGGGCCATGGGCTACAAGTTCCAGTTCATCACGCTGGCCGGCTTCCACCAGCTGAATTACGGCATGTATGAACTCGCCAGCGGCTATCGCGAGCGGCAGATGGAAGCCTATTGCGAGCTGCAGCAGGCGGAATTCGCGGCCGAAGTGCGCGGCTACACCGCCACCAAGCATCAGCGTGAAGTCGGTACGGGCTATTTCGACGCGGTATCGCTGGCGATATCAGGCGGCCGGGCTTCAACGACGGCCATGGGGGAATCGACCGAACACGCCCAGTTCAAACCGGCTGCCGAGTAGAGGAGGAAACGACATGGCATCCATTGCGCGCGTCCGCGAACGGACGGAAGAACAGGCAAGCAGCATGACGGACGACCAGCAGACGGTGACCCGCATGCTCGCCAATGATCTGCACAGGCTGAATCAATCGGTGATGAAGGCCGTCGAGGCTGGCGTTTCGGTCGAGCTGGTGCGCTCCGCCCGGCATCACGGCGGCGACGGCAACTGGGGGGATCTGTTGATCCCGGTCATCGTCGCAAAAAGAAACTGAGAATAGGGTCCGGCGTCCTAGCGCCGGACCTACGCTATTTGGCGCAATTGTCAGCACAGCGGAGTCGCGGCATAATTGAGTATCTCTTCGCACGGAACTGCATATGCCCGGTTCGCCGCACGCAAAACTCGAAGTTCTGACCGATCTGATCTACGGCGCGCTCTTTGGCGAGACGTCGTGGCAAGCCTTTCTCGACGCCCTCACCGCGACAATGCCGGACGCCAAGTCCACGCTGTTTTTTCACGATGCCATCGCGCGAACCGGTGGGCTTTCCCTGTCCTCGGGCCTCGAAAACGCAGAAACCGAGGCCTATAACCGCTATTACGCCGCCATTAACCCGTGGATGCCGCGCGCTGCCACCCGGCCAATCGGCCTTGGCGTGATCGCCGATCAGATGCTGCCGCGGGAGCAGCTTCTGAAGACGGAATTCTACAATGACTACATCCGCTGGATCGGCTGTGAGAGCAGTGTCGGCGTGACGATCATGCGGGAGCGTGGCCGCTCCTTCAATCTATCGACACTGACCTCCTCTTCCGATCCGGACTTCAATCGCAGCAATGCCGAGCTCCTCAGCGATCTCGCGCCGCATCTGCGGCGCGCCTTCGACTTCATCCGCCGCGAGCATAGCGACCCCCACCATAACGAAAACGGGCTGTCGCTCTTCGACGCGATCGGCGTCGGCATCGTCTATATCGGCGAGGATCAGACCATCCGTTCCATCAACAGCGCGGCCGAACAGATGATCGCCGAGGGCGAAGCGATCGGCGTGAGCACAACCGGGAGGATCATCGTCAACGACAATGCACTTGCTTCCCGCCTGTCGGCCCTGTTGCGCCACCATCTCCACGCATTGCCGCCCGCGAGCACGGTGATCAGGATGAAAAATACCAGCTTCAAATGCACGCTGGTGAAAATGCAGTCGGATTTCATCACCGAATTTCTCGAGGGACCGACAGCGGCGCTGATCATCGAGCGGATGAACCTGCCACTGCGCCCTGATTTCAAAGATACKCTGCCCCGCATCGACCAGCTGACCGCGGCGGAAATGCGGATCGCTGCCGGTATCGCTGCTGGCCTGTCGCTGCGCGAAGTCGCGCGGACGAACGATGTCAGCTACGAGACTGCACGCTCGCATCTGAAGAACATCTATTCGAAGCTCGGCGTAAACAGCCAGGTGGGGCTCGTGCGCTGGCTGATGCCGTAGAACATGTCCAGCTACCCGCGGCTGGCGCGCTTGCCGGCGAAGAGATCCGTGTAACTTTTCAAAAGCTTCGTCATCCGGTCGGCGACCGTGCGGATTTCCGGACGGTGGCGATCCTCGGCATTCATGACGATCCATTGGCGATGGCGCAGTTCCGGCAACTCGCCGCCGCAACGTTCGAGCTCTGGATCGAGATCGCCGACGAAACAGGGAAGCACTGCCTTGCCGACGCCGGCACGCACCAGATCCGGCAGGGAGCGCGGACGGTTGAGCGTTGCGACGATCGCGGATCGAGCATTCCGGTATGGCCAGCGCAGATAGGCGGAGATCGCATCCTCCTCGCCGACGGCGATCCATCTGAGATCGTCCTGGTTGGCATTGCGCCTGATATAGATGGCATAGGCGACCTCGCCCAGCAGACGGGCGGCGAGATTGCTTTCCTCCGGCTCGAAAGCCCGGATACCGATATCACTTTCACGGTAGTTCAGGTTCGCCCGCGCTTCGCCGATCGTCAAAGAGATTGAGAACGCATCGCCCGGCGTGCGGATTGCCGCAAAATTCTCCGTGAGCAGCCAGGATATCCAGGTGCCGGCAGCAATCCTGACGGTGGCGCCGCCGTCAGCCGATTGCCGCCAAACCTCCACCTTGCGGGCGGCCGCTTCCATCTCTAGCAGATGATCGACGAGAGTCTGCCCATCTGATGTCAGGCGGTAGCCGGTCTGGCTGCGGTGGAACAGGGCGCGGCCGAGTTCCTGTTCGAGATCGAGCATGCGCCGGCCGATCGTCGCTGGGCTGAGAGCGGTGGCAGCGCTTGCGCCCGTCAGGCCACCGGTGCGGGCGACCTGCAGGAAAAGCTGATAGGAGTCCCAATTGCTGTTTTTCATGAATGAAAAACATAATGGGAATCTACTTGTTCAAGAAGCGAATTTTGATGTGTAGATCAATTGATGTCCATAAACGAGAGGGCATCACGATGATCGATAATCTCATAATCGCAGACATTGCCGGCCGAATGCAGCGAGCAACATTGCTGCAGCAAACAAGACGCGATCGGATAAGGGAAGAGGACGCCTTTTACAACAAAGCTGGGAGCAGCTTCCTGGTGCAAATTGCAGCCTGGCTGACACTGCCGGCAGACAAGGCCACCGGTCGCCCAAAGGTGCGGTCGGTGGAAGACGAATGCGGATGTCAGGCCGCCTGTCTCGCGCGGCCATGACCTGCTGCGCTTTCGGCAAGGCGGAACTGCTCGATGAGCGCCATCAGCATATCAGCCTCTTCGGCTAGCATACGGCTTGCCTGGGTGGCTTCCGCGACCATGGACGCATTCTTCTGGGTCATCTGGTCCATGGCGTTGACAGAGCTGTTGACATCCTGGAGGGCGGCCGACTGGTCGCGGCTCGCCGTGGCGATGGTCTCGACGTGACCGCTGATCGCGATGATCTCATGGCTGATCGAAGCGAGCACGCTGCCGGTCTTCTGCACGAGCTCGGAACCGGCATTGACCTCGCGCGTCGACTGGTCGATCAGCGTCTTGATCTCCTTGGCGGCAGTTGCGGAGCGCTGTGCAAGTTCACGTACTTCCTGGGCAACGACGGCAAAGCCCTTTCCGGCCTCACCGGCGCGCGCCGCTTCGACGCCGGCGTTCAATGCGAGCAGGTTTGTCTGGAAGGCGATATCGTCGATGACGACGATGATCTGCTCGATACGCTGCGAGGCGTTCTCGATGCGGCTCATGGCAGCGACCGCGTCACTGACGACGGCTCCGGAACTGTCGGCCGTCCGCTTGGTCGCCGCAACAACGTTGTTTGCCTCATGCGCGCGCTCGGCGGAAGAGCGAACCGTGACGGTGATCTCCTCGACGGCGGCGGCCGTTTCCTCCAGGCTTGCGGCCTGGGATTCCGTGCGCCTGGAGAGTTCGTCAGCCGAAGCCGAAACCGAGCCACTGTTGCGCTGGATGGAAGCGGCGCTCGCTCGAATGCGCGTGAGCGTATCCTGAAGGCGCAAAAGCGAGCTGTTGAAGTCCATGCGGAGCTGTTCGAGCCGGCCGACAAAGGGCGTTTCGATGGTCTGTGAGACGTCGCCCTGTGACAGGCGGCCGAGACCGGCGGCAAGCTGATCGACGGCAAAATCGATCTGGCCGTCGAGCGTGCGCTTCTCCGCGTCGTTGCGGCTGCGCTCGGAATCGTTCAGGGCGCGCTGTTCGGCGGCCTGCGTTTCCAGTTCCTGGCGCGCCATCGCGCTGTCGCGGAAGAGAGCAAGGGCACGGCCGATCTCACCGAATTCGTTCTTCTTTTCGACGCAGGGGATGGCACTGACGAGATCGCCCGACGAAATGGCGTGGACGCTCGATGTCAGTGCCAGCATCGGCTTTATGGAGCGGCGGATTGCATAGGATGCGAACACACCGACGAGCAGCATCACCACAAGGCCGACGCTGAGAACCAGCATCTGCAGATGGTTCATCCGCTCGTAGTAGACTTCCATGGGTATGCCGATGAAGAGGATTCCGATCGTCGCACCGGACGGATTCTTGATCGGGAAGTACCCCGTCATGAACTTGCGGCCGAAGAGGTCCGCCGGACCATAATAGGCGTTACCTTGTGCGAGCACAGGCTGGGCGGGGTGATCCACGGCGAGCTTGGTGCCGACGGCACGGTCGCCGTTTTCCTTCTTTACGTTGGTGGAGACGCGGACGTAATCGTTTTCCTGCTTTTCGAAGATGGTGGCGACGCCGGCAATCGACTGCGCCGTACGGTCGACGAGTGAGTAATCCGCAAAGGCCGGGATCTTGTCTTCGGCGACGCCGGAAAGCATATTATCCTTCACGTCGATGCGGACATTGCTATCGCTTGCTCCGTAGAGGACCGCCATCGAGCGGCTTGCATCCTTTGCGTCGGATACCGCACTCTCCATGACATAGCTGCCGAGATTGTAATAGGTCACGCCGACAATCGCCGCGGTGCTGACCGCAAGCAGAAGCAGCGTGATCGCAACGATCTGGCGCACAATGGACGTGGAAAAGAAACGCGGCATCAACAACTCCTGGCGGGTACAACCAGCGCCAAGTTAATTGATAAACGTTAAGGAAAATTTTCTCTTAACCTTCTTCGGCCGTAGCATTCCATTTCTTCTGCTGCTGTTAACGCGCCGCCATTGGAAGACGGTTTTCTGGTATCGACGCGAAAAACTTTCAATCTGCCGAATTCTTACAAAATCATCGCGTGATTTTCTCGGAAAGACAAATGGCCCCGAAACGGGGCCATTTAAGATCCGCGAAAATCCTGCTCAAGCGGCGCGGTAGACTTGCATGTCGCTGTCGCCGTCGATCTTGAACTGCTGCACAAGATGCAACAGCGCGTCCGCCTCGTTTGCCAGTTCGCGGCTTGCGGCGGTGGTCTCTTCCACCATCGCGGCGTTCTGCTGGGTCATCTGGTCCATCTGGTTGACGGTGGAATTGACTCCCTGCAGCGCACTCGACTGGTCGTGGCTGGCGCGGGCGATCATTTCGACATGCTGGCTGATCGTGACGATCTGGGCGCTGATCTTGGCGAGAACCGTGCCGGTTTCCTGTACGAACTGCGAACCGGAATTCACCTCGTTCGTCGACTTGTTGATGAGGCCCTTGATTTCCTGCGCGGCAGCGGCAGAGCGCTGGGCAAGCTCGCGGACTTCCATGGCAACGACGGCAAAACCCTTGCCGGCTTCACCAGCGCGGGCGGCTTCGATGCCGGCGTTGAGCGCCAGGAGGTTGGTCTGGAAAGCGATCTCGTCGATGACGCCGATGATCTGCTCGATCTGGCGCGACGCATCCTCGATGCGGCCCATGGCGTCGATCGCATTGTTGACGACGACGGCGGAGTCATCGGCGCTGCGCTTGGCCTGGCGAACGATCTGGTCGGCATCCTTGGCGCGCTCGGCGGACGAGCGGACAGTGACGGTGATCTCATCGACGGCGGCGGCAGTTTCTTCCAGCGATGCGGCCTGTTGTTCGGTGCGTTTGGCAAGATCCTCGGCGGACTGAGCCATCTGATTGCCGTTGCCCTGGATCATCTCGACGTTGTCGCGGATCTGGCTCATCGTGGCCTGCAGGCGCATCATCGAGCCGTTGAAATCCTGACGGAGCTGTTCGAGACGGCCGATGAAGGGCGTCTCGATCGTCGTCGAGATATCGCCCTGCGACATGCGCTCGAGACCGGCAGCAAGCTGGTTGACGGCATATTCGATCTGGCGATCCATCTCCTGCTTTTCGGCATCGTTGCGCTGACGCTCGTGCTCGGCGGCCTGACGCTCTTCGTCGCTCTGCTCCTCGATACGGATCTTGGAGATGGCATTTTCCTTGAAGATGCCGAGTGCGCGGGCAATGTCGCCGATTTCATCGGAACGCTTCTCGCCGGAGATGTTTGTGTCGAGCGCACCTTCGGCGATGCGGCGCATGGCTGCGGTGATCTGGGCGATCGGCCGCTGGAGCGTCAGCACGAGGGCAATGCCACCGACGATGGACACCAGGATGCCGAGCGCAGTGGTGCCGACGGAGATGCTGTTGGCCTGATCCCGCTCGGTGCCGGCGGTCTGCTTCTGCTCTTCCGCGAAGCTGGTCAACTGTCCCCAGACGCCGTCGAGCTGCTGCCGCGCGGCGACATAATCGGTCGTGCGCTGATTGATCACATCGACGAGGGATTGCGCGCCCTTTTCCATCGAGACGAGAGCAGGCGAAATCGCGTCAACGATGTCACCGGCGAAATTCATACCCTTGGCACTTGCCTGGAGGGTGTTCAGCATGGTGTTGAGCGTCGCGATTTCCTGGTTGAGACGGACGCGATTTTCCTTGTTCGGCTTGGCGTTGAAATCGGCAAGCACGAGCTGCAGCGAATAGATGGAGCTTTCAAGGCGCCGCGTATCTTCCAGCACCGAGTTGGTCTGCGCGATGCGGCTGTCGAGCTCCACGAACGTCGTCGTCGCCTCGCGCATCATCTGCGTGGCGGTGAGCTGGGTGTAAGTCGACATCTGGCGGAAACGGGAAACG
Source organism: Rhizobium sp. P1_E6 (assembly GCF_056405875.1). Taxonomy (NCBI): domain Bacteria; kingdom Pseudomonadati; phylum Pseudomonadota; class Alphaproteobacteria; order Hyphomicrobiales; family Rhizobiaceae; genus Rhizobium; species Rhizobium sp. P1_E6. The sequence goes on from NZ_JBFUBG010000044.1 coordinate 44,439, forward strand.
AGACGGCCGAGATTGGCAACGCCCTCATCCGTGCCCGCTTCCGGCGCTGCAGCCTGAGCCTTCAGATCGCTGACGGTCTGCGCCATCGACTGGGTCATGCTCTTCTGGTTCTGCGGCACGGAGATTTCGATCATGCGCTGCGCCTTGACGATCGCAGGAAGCGTATCGGTCACGACTTTCAGCTTGTCGGCCGAAGTCTGCGCCTTACTGAAATCATTCATGGCGGTTGCCAGCGTATCGCCGCCCTTCAGCAGACGGTCGGCTGCGCGCAGCGTCGCGGTCGCATTGCCTTCATCGGTGCGGACGTTCTCTTCCAACTGCTTGGCGTCGTAGCTGACGTTGAAGCGGTTGGTGATCATCACTTTCTGGGCATCGTCGATCGACTTGCGAACGGCCATTTCCTGCTCGTGCAGGGTCCAGAGCTTGCCGACGGTATCCGAAATGCCGTTCGTGCCCTCGATGGCGGCCTGCAGGTTGGCATGACCGGAATTGTCGCCGATCTGCGCCATAGTGGCGTTCAGCGTCTGCCCCTGGGTCTTGATATCAGCATACAGCTTATCGCGCGCCTGCTCGTTGGTTGTCTGCAGGAAGTCGTCCATCGAGGCGTAGAGATCCTTGAACCCGCTCAGCGACTGGAGAACGCTGTTGGAAATCTCCATGCGGCCTTGCAGCAGCCCGGAGGCATAAAGACCGGTCAGACCGACGGCTGAAATGGTGATGACGAATGGCAGAACGAAGATCAGAACCTTGGTCTGAATCTTGAAGCGAGAAAGAATCTTATCAATGAACATGGCGCGTCGTGCCTTTCATACACCACTCCTCCCGCAGGCAGCCTTCTGGCGCCAGCCGGGTGCATATCGAGCTGATCTACTAAACAACTGGGAGACCCTGATGCGGGCGGCAATCATTGCCAGTTCATTTCCGGCGAGACCGGAAACACCCAAATATTCGTCTACAATGTGTCAGATTAGATATTAATTTTCGGATAAGCGGTAAGAGCGCATTATCGAAGATCGCACAATAGTTGCAAATTGCGCGCCGCAAAACCGCGACATGGCAGTCGCGATATCGGAAACTTCCATTTCAAGCTGCGATGGGATCAGATGAAGTGGGACAGAAGAACCGCAATGCTGGCGGCAGTCGCGCCGGCGGCGAGCATCAGATAGTGCAGGGCAGTGAGCTTTGCATCAGGCTTTGCCTGGGCAATTGCGATGGCGCGGGCGCGTCGAGTGTTTCTGTTCATTGCGAAACCTCACATCTATTCAAAGACAACAATCCAACAAAACAGCTTGCCGGTAAAGCTTAATTTAGGAACGGCTTTGCCGACTTGCCATTGAGACAGGATGGCGCAGGCAATCTTAAGAAGTCTTGAATCGCCGGAAAGGTTTCACGTCTACAAATATTAGCGTTTACAATGCCTCACCGGCCGCAAAACCGGAGGCCCACGCCCACTGGAAATTATAGCCGCCGAGCCAGCCAGTGACGTCAACGCATTCGCCAATGAAATAGAGGCCGGGAACAGTCTTAGCCTGCATGCTGCGGGAATCGAGCGCTGATGTATCGATGCCGCCGAGTGTGACTTCCGCCGTGCGGTAACCTTCGGAGCCGGAGGGCCTGACGGACCAGTTCTGGGCGGCGTCGGCAAGTCGGGTCAGCAGCTTGTCCGAGAGGTCGGCCATGTTGCCGGCGACCGCCTCGCGTTCGACGATGTATTGCGCCAGACGCTTCGGCAGGATTTCACCGAGTGCGGTCTGCGCCGACTGGCGCCCGTTCATCTGTTTTGCCTTCTTCAGATGCGCGGCGATATCGACATCCGGTTCGATATCGATGGTGATGGTGTCGCCTTCCCGCCAGCAGGATGATATCTGCAGGATGGCAGGACCGCTGAGGCCCCGGTGGGTGAAGAGCAGCGCTTCGCGAAAGGCGGTCTTGCCGTGGCGGATCTCGGCAGGTGCAGAGATGCCGGACAGCGGCGCGATGCTTTCGAGCAAAACGGGATCGAGCGTCAGAGGGACAAGACCGGGGCGCGTTTCGGTGACATCAAGTCCGAACTGCTCGGCAACACGATAGGCAAAGCCGGTCGCTCCCATCTTCGGAATGGATTTTCCGCCCGTTGCGATAACGAGCGAAGCCGCCTCGAAGAGACCTTCCGATGTCGAGACACGAAAGCCGCTTTCGGTCTTTTCAACGCCTGTTATTTCGACACCGAGATGCCATGCGGCACCTGCCGCACGCATCTCGTCGAGCAGCATGAAGATGATGTCCTTGGCGCTGTTGTCGCAGAACAGCTGGCCAAGCGTCTTTTCATGCCAGGCGATCCCATGACGATCGACCATGGCGATGAAATCCGTCGGGGTGAAACGGGCAAGCGCCGACTTGCAGAAATGCGGATTGGTGGAGAGAAAATGCTTCGGGCCGGCATTGATATTGGTGAAGTTGCAGCGACCGCCACCGGAAATGCGGATCTTCTCGCCCGGCGCGCGGGCATGATCAAGTAGCGTCACGGTGCGACCGCGCTGTCCGGCGCGAATGGCGCACATCATACCCGCGGCACCGGCACCGATGACGATCACATCGCTCTTGCGCTGCAAAATCCGTTTTCCTTATCAAAATCGCGTCTTCTTTTTCCATCAAGGGGCTGATGTCAACGCCTTTGCCCCCCTCGCCAATTGCCAAACTCTGGTTATGATGGCGTCACGATCAACGCAACCCGGTGTGTCATGTCCCCAAAAAAGACGACGCTGAAGCCTGCCAGAAACGTACCCGCCTCCAAGAAATCCCCTCCTGATCCCGGATCTCTGCGCGGTGTTGCGAACTGGAAGGAAGCGGCGCGCTGGCTGCGGGACCGCGGGATCGAAGATATCGAATGTATCACCCCYGACCTTGCCGGCGTGCCGCGCGGCAAGATGATGCCGACGTCGAAGTTCACCTCCAACACATCGCTTGCGCTGCCCTCTGCTATTTACCGCCACACGATCTCAGGCGAATATCCGGAGGAAACCGAGAGCTTCCGCTACGAGCCGCGTGACAGCGACCTGAAGCTCGTGCCGGATCTTTCCACCCTGTCCGTGGTACCCTGGGAAACGGACCCGACTGCGCAGGTCATTTGCGACATCGTCAATTCCGATGGAGAGGAAGTTCCCTATACGCCTCGCAACGTATTGAAGCGTATTATCGGCCTCTATGCCGAGCGTGGCTGGAAGCCGATCGTGGCGCCGGAAATCGAATTCTATCTCGTCGCCAAGAATGACGACCCGGACTATCCGCTGCACCCACCCAAGGGACGTTCGGGCCGTTCGATCCTGGGCGGACAGGGCTATTCGATCGCCGGCATCAACGAGTTCGACGAACTGATCGACGACATCTATCACTTCTCGGAAAAGCAAGGCCTCGAGATCGATACGCTGATCCACGAAGAAGGACCTGCGCAGCTCGAAATCAACCTCCGCCACGGCAATCCGATCGAGCTTGCCGACCAGGTCTTCCTGTTCAAGCGCACGATCCGCGAGGCGGCGCTAAAGCACAATATTTATGCGACTTTCATGGCCAAGCCGATGCAGGGCCAGGCGGGCTCCGCGATGCATATCCACCAGTCGGTGGTGAATATCGAGACGGGCAAGAACGTCTTCTCGAATGCCGACGGCTCGGCCTCGAAGGAGTTCTTCCACTTCATCGGCGGCATGCAGAAATACGTCCCGAGCGCGCTCGCCATGCTGGCGCCCTATGTGAATTCCTACCGCCGCCTGCAGCCTGACATGTCCTGTCCTGTCAACAATGCCTGGGGCTACGACAACCGCACGACGGCCTTCCGCGTGCCGGTTTCCGATCCGCAGGCGCGGCGCGTGGAAAACCGCCTGCCGAGTTCGGATGCCAATCCTTATCTTGCGCTCGCCGCTTCGCTCGCCTCCGGCCTGCTTGGCATCATGAAGGAAATCGAGCCGACGGCGCCGACCGAGGATGCCGCCAATGAAGGCTCGATCGACCTGCCGCGCGGCCTGCTGGAAGCCGTGGCTCTGCTTGAAGACGAACCGGCCTTCGAGGAAGTCTTCGGCGCCGAGTTCATCGGGCTTTATGCCGGCGTGAAGCGTGGCGAATTCGAAACCTTCATGCAGGTGATCAGCCCCTGGGAGCGGGAATTCCTC
>NZ_JBFUBG010000045.1:0-48395 GCF_056405875.1 Rhizobium sp. P1_E6
GGCAAGTGTTGCGTGCCTTTGCAACGCCAGAGGTGAGCTGGCGGCTGAATACCGACGTCGCCGACGTCGATCCGCAATTCATCCGCATGCTGGTCGCCTATGAAGATCAGCGTTTCTACGAGCATTCGGGAATCGATGTCTGGGCGCTCGGGCGCGCCGCCCTGCAATTCGTCAGCAACGGCCGCATCGTGTCCGGCGCCTCGACGCTCTCCATGCAGGTGGCAAGGCTGATCGAGCCGCGTGAAAGCCGGTCGTTTTCGGCAAAACTCCTGCAGATCATGCGCGCGGTGCAGATCGAGCGGCGGCTATCGAAGGGTGAGATCCTCGATCTCTATCTCACCCATGCGCCCTATGGCGGCAACCTGGAAGGCGTGCGCGCCGCAAGCCTTGCCTATTTCGGCAAGGAGCCGAAAAGGCTGACTGTGGCTGAAGCCGCCCTACTGGTCGCCCTGCCGCAACTGCCCGAAAAGCGCCGGCCGGACCGGAACCCGAAGGCGGCGGAAGCGGCGCGCAAACGTGTACTCGACCGTATCGCCGTGGCCGAGGTTGTCGGCGACGGCGAGGCCGAGCGCGCCGAGGGTGTCGCCATTCCCGCCCGCAGGCTGCAGCTTCCAGCCCTTGCCGCCCATGTCGCGGAAGCTGCATTGCGTAAGGATCCGAAAGCGATCCAGCACCAGACGACGCTGAACAAGCAGGTCCAGACGGGTCTCGAATCCGTCGCACGTGCCGAGACGATGAAGCTCGGACCAAAGCTGTCGCTCGCCTTGGTGATGGCGGACGCTCAGACCGGCGACATCGTCGGCGAGGTGGGATCAGCCGATTATTTCGATGCCAGCCGCTCCGGCTGGATCGATATGACGCGTATCAACCGATCACCCGGCTCGACACTCAAACCCTTCATCTATGGCCTTGCGTTCGAGCAGGGACTGGTCAGCCAGGAGACCATCATCGAGGACCGGCCGGCCGATTTCTTCGGGTACCGGCCGCGCAATTTCGACATGAGCTACCAGGGCGACGTGACCGTGCGCGAGGCCCTGCAGCTCTCCCTCAACGTGCCGGCCGTCAAGCTGCTCGATGCGGTCGGCCCGTCTCGCCTTTTGGTGCGCTTTCGCCGCGCCGAAGTGCGCCCGACCTTGCCGGTGAACGAGAGGCCGGGGCTGGCAATCGGCCTTGGTGGCGTCGGCATCACGCTGAAGGATCTCGTGCAGCTCTATACAGCGCTTGCCAATCGCGGCCAGCCGGTCAGGATCGGCGACGGTGTGACGGGCGCGCCCGGCAAGATCGACGGCGAGCCCTTGCTGGAGCCGGTCGCGGTCTGGAATATCGCCGATATTCTCTCGGGCGTCGTTCCGCCGGCCGGTGCGCCGCAGCGCGGCATCGCCTACAAGACCGGCACGAGCTACGGCTATCGCGATGCCTGGTCGGTCGGCTATGACGGACGTTACGTGCTTGGTGTGTGGGTCGGACGGCCTGACAATAGCGCCGTACCCGGTTTGACGGGGTATGGCACGGCCGCACCCATCCTTTTCGAGGCCTTGGCAAAATCCGGCATCGCCACGACACCGCTGCCGCGTGCGCCTTCCGGGGCGGTGCGCATCGCCCAGACCGACCTGCCGATCAGCCAGCGGCGTTTTGCGGTTAATGCAAACGGGCTGCTTGCCACTTCCGGCCGCGAGGCAGCACCCCAGATCGTCTATCCGCCGGAGGGTGCACATGTCGATCTCGGCGCCAGGCAGGGCGATCTCTCGCCGCTGATGCTCAAGCTGCAGGGCGGCAGGGCGCCCTTTCGCTGGCTTGCCAACGGCAAGCCACTGCCCGATCTCTCCCGCCGGCGCACGCAAAGCTGGATGCCTGACGGCGGCGGTTATTCCAAGCTGACGGTAATCGATTCCATGGGCCGGGCGGCCAGCGTCGGCGTCTTCGTCGACTGACGGGAACAAAAGCGTGTCGCAACCGTTTGAAGGTTTCCCTCCACACGGCAAAAGACCCGATGACATTACCCTCCGCGACCTACCGGGTCCAGTTCCGCAACGGCATGACGTTCGATCGCGCCCGCGGGCTCGTGCCCTACCTGCAATTGCTCGGCATCAGCCACCTCTATGCCTCACCGATCTTCACGGCCACCAGGGGATCGACGCATGGTTACGACGTGACCGACGCCAACGAGATCGACCCGGAACTTGGCGGAAGGGCGGGCTTCGATCTCCTGACGGATGCACTGTCAGAAGCAGGCATGGGCCTGATCCTCGACATCGTCCCGAACCACATGGCCGCTTCACTGGRGAATGGCTGGTGGCGAAGCGTCCTGGAATTCGGCAAGCACAGCCCTTTTAAAGACTATTTCGATATCGACTGGAGCGAGCGGCTGACCTTGCCGCAGCTCGGCAAAAGCTTCGATGAGAGCCTTGCTGCCGGCGAATTGACGATTGCCATCGACGAGGCGCATGGCAATTTCGCGCTCGGCTATTACGACACTCTCTTCCCGCTCAGCACGGAGAGCTATCGCMTGATCTCGGCGGAACTGGACGATCCGCTTCTCGCCGGGATGGCCGAACTGGCAGGCTCCGTCGGTGGTGATGACCTGCATCGCAGCTTGCGCGACATGATCTTTGAGGCCGGCGACCTCAAAAGCCTGAGCGGAAAGCTTGCAGAGCTTTCAAAAGACCATGCCCTTATGAGGCGGCTGCATGCGGCGCAGCACTGGCAGCTTCACCGCTGGCAGGAGGCTTCAAAACATCTGAGCTATCGGCGGTTTTTCGAAGTGACCGGGCTGGTCGGCCTGCGGGTCGAGGATATCAGGGTCTTCGAGGAGAGCCACCGTCTGGTTCTCGATCTCGTGCGCCAAGGCCAGGTTCAGGGCCTGCGCATCGACCATATCGATGGGCTGGCCGAACCGGGGGCCTATCTCGATCGCCTGCGCGCAGCGGTCGGCGCAGATACCTATATCGTCATTGAGAAAATCCTTGGACCCGGCGAGGGCCTGCCGGCCGATTGGCCGGTGCAGGGAACGACCGGCTACGAGTTCATTGCCGCCTTGAGCGGGCTTTTCGTGGAGGACAACGGTTTACAGACGCTCGATGAAGCCTATCGCCGACTGGCAGATGGCAATAGCGATTTCGAAGCAGGGCGGCGAACAGCCAAGCGGCTTATGGTCGAGCAGAATTTCGCCGGCGAGACGGCCCGCCTTGCACGCATTGCAGCCGGCCTCTTCCCCGAACTGTCTAGGGAGGAAATTACCGATGCGATCCGTGAGCTTCTGATCGCCTTTTGCGTCTACCGCACCTATGGCGCCGATGGCCCGCTCGATTCGCGGGACACGGGTCTGCTGAAAAAAGCCGAGATGGCGGCGGCCGGACATCTGGACTATGTGCAGGCGCTGCAAAGCATCGCGGCCATCCTTGAGGTCAGGAACGACAACGAGGCCGCCCGCGAATTCCGTATCCGTTTCCAGCAGCTCTCCGGCCCTGTCATGGCGAAAGCGATGGAAGATACGCTCTTCTACCGCTACAATCGGCTGTTGGCGGTCAACGAGGTCGGCGGCGAGCCGGATCATATGCCCGGCGGCATCGAAGCGTTTCACCTGATCATGCAGGACCGTGCGCGATCCCAGCCAGCAGGTCTTTCGGCGACATCGACGCATGATACCAAACGCGGCGAGGATACACGCAGCCGGCTTTATGCTGTGAGTGAAGGCGCCGGCGTCTTTGCCAACGCCATCGAACATTGGCGCAGAATGAACGAAAGCCACCGCACCGAGCTTTCGGATGGCATAGCACCCGAGCCCAATCTGGAATGGATGCTCTATCAGGCGCTTGCCGGCGCCTGGCCTGAAGAATTCGACCGCCGCCACGGGGATGCGCTACAACAGCGTTTCACCGCGTACGTGGAAAAGGCCATTCGGGAAGCGAAACTGCGCACTGACTGGACGGCGCCGAACACTGGTTATGAAGAGGCAGTGCTCACCTATGCGGCAGCGCTCCTCTCGCCCGACAACGACGCCTTCAGCGAGGATTTCGCCCGCGTTCTGCAGCCCTTCATCGAGGCCGGCTACGTCAACAGCCTGTCGCAGACGCTGATCAAGCTGACGGCGCCGGGCATTCCCGACATCTATCAGGGGTCGGAAGGCTTCGACTTCAGTTTTGTCGATCCCGATAACAGACGCCTGCCGGATTTCGAAATACTGAGCGGCTGGCTTGCCGAAGGCGGTGCGCTCGCACGGCTGCAGGCGGCGGCGTTAAAGCAGCGCATCATCCAGATCGGCCTCGGGCTCAGGCTGGAGCACCGCGGACTTTTCGCCAACGGCGACTATCTGCCGCTTTCGGTCACCGGTAGCAGGCGTGACCACGTCGTTGCCTTTGCCCGTCTGCATGATGATGGAAATTTCGCCATCACCGTCGTCCCAAGGCTGATGTTCGGCTGGCTCGACCCCGGCGTGCTTTTTGCCGGACCGGAATTCTGGGAGGATACAGCAATATCAGCGCCATCGCCGCTGCACGGTCTCAAGGCCGATCTCCTGACCGGCAAGGTGCTGGAGCCAGGAAGCAAGATCTCGCTAGCCGCCCTTCTCGGCGACCAGCCGGCGGCTCTGATCGTGCCGGCCTGACGATAATCTCAAAAATATCTGCGCCAGTGAAAAAACCTGTTGACCTTCCAGTTGCTGGAAGGTCCATAACGCTGTCCGGATGCCAGAAAGGCATGAAAGGCGCAGCTTTATGGATACCAAGCACAATCATCACCACGACCATGATCATCATGGGCATGATTGCGACGATCACCATCATGCCAACGGCGCGCAATGCGGTTGCGGCCACGGCGAAAAGGTTGAAGACGTGGTGGTGCGCGATGCCGTCTGCGGCATGACGGTCGATCCGAACGCCGGAAAACCTTCGCTCGATTATGAAGGTCATGTCTATCACTTCTGCAGCGATGGCTGTCGCAAGAAATTCGAGGCGGCACCGCACGATTATCTGACCGCCAAGGACCCGGTCTGCGGCATGACAGTAAACCGCTCGAACGCCAAACATTTCCTCAAGCATGAGGGCGAAAAATTCTATTTCTGCTCGGCGGGCTGCAAGGCGAAGTTCGAGGCCGATCCCGAAACCTATCGCCATGGCAAGAAGCCAGTGGCAGCTGTCATGCCGAAGGGCACGCTCTATACCTGCCCGATGCATCCCGAAATCGTCCGCGACCATCCCGGCGACTGCCCGAAATGCGGCATGGCGCTGGAGCCGGTGGGCATTCCCCCTGAAGACGAAGGCCCCAACCCGGAACTCTTGGATTTTATCCGGCGGCTGTGGGTCAGTGCTGTTCTTTCCATTCCGCTCCTGATCCTGACCATGGGCCCGATGCTTGGGCTGTCGTGGCCGCGTGAGACGCTCGGCGAGCCCTTGGCGAGCTATGTCGAACTGTTGCTGGCAACACCCGTCGTGCTCTGGGCAGCCCTTCCCTTCTTCCGCAGGGCATGGGCATCGCTCGTCAACCGTAGCCCCAACATGTGGACGCTGATCGGCCTCGGCGTCGGCACGGCCTATGTCTACAGCGTCGTGGCGACTTTGGCGCCGAACCTCTTCCCGCACAGTTTCCGCGGCCACGGCGGCTCCGTCCCCGTTTATTTCGAGGCGGCTGCCGTCATCGTGACGCTCGTCTTCGTCGGGCAGGTGCTGGAATTGAAGGCCCGCGAACGCACCGGCTCGGCGATCCGCGCCCTGCTTGATCTTGCGCCGAAAACCGCGCGCCGCGTTAACGCCGACGGCAGCGAAAGCGATGTGCCCGTCGACGAGGTCCAGGCCGGCGACCGCTTGCGCGTGCGCCCCGGCGAACGCGTGCCCGTCGACGGTTCCGTGACCGAGGGCCAGTCGACCATCGACGAATCGATGATCACCGGCGAACCGCTACCGGTCGAAAAAGCCAAGGGCGACACGCTGACCGGCGGCACCATGAACAGGAATGGCGCGCTGATCATGACCGCCGAGAAAGTCGGCACTGAGACGACACTCTCGCGCATCGTCGAGATGGTGGCGAAGGCGCAGCGTTCGCGCGCGCCGATCCAGGGCGCCGTCGACCGTGTTTCGGCGATCTTCGTGCCGGCCGTCGTCGCCGCCGCCCTTGCCGCCTTCCTCGTCTGGTCCTTCGTCGGGCCGGAGCCGCGGCTGGCCAATGCGCTGCTGGCCGCCGTCGCCGTGCTGATCATCGCCTGCCCCTGTGCACTTGGCTTGGCAACACCGATGTCGATCATGATCGCCACCGGGCGCGGCGCGCAGGAAGGTGTGCTGATTAAGGACGCGCAGGCTCTGGAGCGCTTTTCGAAGGTCGACACGCTCATCGTCGACAAGACCGGCACACTGACCGAGGGCAAGCCAAAGCTGACAGACCTTGTGGCTTTAGGCAGCACGGATGAAACCCGTCTTCTGGCACTTGCCGCAAGCCTGGAGCGAGGATCCGAGCATCCGCTCGCCGAAGCCATCGTCTCCGGTGCGCAAGAACGCGGTATTGCCTTTAACGACGTCACCGGCTTTCAGGCAAGGACAGGCAAGGGTGTCGAAGGCACGGTCGGCGGGGTGTCCGTCACGCTCGGCAACGCCGCCATGCTTGCCGATCTCGGCATCGATCCATCAGCACTGTCGGGCAAAACCGAAACGTTGCGCGATGAAGGTAAGACGGTGATGTTCGTGGTCCTTGACGGCGCACTCGCCGGCCTCGTCGCCGTCGCCGATCGGATCAAGCCGACGACGGCTGCCGCGATCAAGGCGCTGCATGACAGCGGCCTGAAGATCATCATGGCAACCGGCGACAATGAGCGCACGGCGCGCGCGGTGGCTAAAAGCCTTGGCATTGACGCGGTGCATGCGGATGTTCTGCCCGAGGATAAAAAGGTTCTGGTCGATGACCTCAGGGCCCAAGGCGCGGTCATCGCGATGGCGGGTGACGGCGTCAATGACGCCCCTGCCCTTGCGGCTGCCGATGTCGGCATCGCGATGGGCACAGGAGCCGACGTTGCGATGGAAAGTGCGGGCATTACATTGGTGAAGGGTGACCTCAACGGCATCGTGCGCGCCCGACGGCTGGCTGAGGCGACGATGCGCAACATCCGCCAGAACCTCGCCTTTGCCTTTGGCTACAACGCGCTCGGCATACCGCTGGCGGCCGGCGTTCTCTACCCGATCTTCGGCCTGTTGCTCTCGCCGATGATTGCAGCTGCCGCCATGAGCCTCTCGTCGGTCTCGGTCATCGCCAATGCGCTGAGGCTAAGGGTCGAGACATTGTCAGGAGACAAGCGATGAATATCGGCGAAGCCTCGGAACGCTCCGGTCTACCCTCGAAGACCATCCGCTACTATGAGGATATCGGACTGATCCGCCCCGACCGGGGCGGAAACGGCTACCGGGATTATGCAGCCGCCGACGTGCACAAGCTTCGCTTCCTGCAACGCTCGCGCGGCCTCGGTTTCTCGGTAGAGGAATGCCGCCAGCTCTTGGCGCTCTACGAGGACAAGAGCCGGGCGAGCGCCGACGTCAAAGGGATCGCCGAGACGAAGCTTTCGGAAATCGACCGCAAGATCCGCGAGCTGACGGAGTTGCGCCACACGCTGGAACATCTCGTCCATGCCTGCCACGGCAACGACCGGCCCGACTGTCCGATCCTCGAAGGACTTTCCGACAGCGCTCCCTGACGGCGCCAATGCTCTCCAAAAGTTGAGGGCGCACGTCTCGTTCCAATATCAGGAAAGCCCAAGATCAGGAGAGCGGAGGCCGGTCTTGGCCGGCCGCATCGGTGGGCTTGCCCTGGTCTTCGGCTTCCTCGTCCTGCTCATCCTCGGCAGCGGTGTCGTCCAGCCGGTGCTTGATCGCCAGAGCATAGATGACATCGAGGATATTGCGGTCCTTCAGGTGGGGATCGGTAAGTGCCAGCAGCGAGGCGCGAACGATCTTCTTGCTGGAGGCCTTCGGACAGCGCTTGCGGACAAAATCATAAAGTGCATCGCCCACCAGACCGTCCATCGCGCCGTCCACGAGAGCCTCGTAGACCCGCTTCTTCTCTTTCATACTCTATGGTCCCCTTACAATTCTGCGGGGCATAGTCTGTCATAGAACCGTCATAAACAACCGCCGAACGCGATCTGTCGACGATTGACCAGCTGTGCAATCGTGGAAAAGCGATGATTTTTCGCCTCGCTTTTCCGGGCGTCGGGAGGATCTCGGGGCCGGCTGAGCGGAAATTGCTCTGCCAAGCCGGCCCCGGCAGACTCAATCCGCAAGCTGCAGCTTCAGCGCGGTGACACCGACAGCCAGATTGACGCCGACCTCGCCATCGAGCGAAACCGGCTGCAGCGAGACGGTCTTGCTCGTTCCGCCGACCAGCACATTGGCGCCGCCGCCGACGCCGACGCTCGCATCAGCCGTGACACCGGCATAATTGCCCCCGAGGCCGGCAACCGGTTCGCGCGTGGCGTTGAAGACCAGCCACACCATCCGGCCCTTTTCGACTGTGCCGACATCGAGGCCGAAATTGGTGATCGTGCCGACATAGCGCTGTCTGGCATCGCCTGGAGCGCTCGGCGTGTAGGTGCAGTCGACGTCCTGCTTGGAACCGACGATGACACCGATGCCCTTGGAAACGTCGCAATCCAGCGTGCCGACATCGGCCTGGGCGGCGTTTGCAACGACAGGGGCGGCCAGCATGCCGGCTGCCAGGAGAGAAAGAAGAGTGGTTTTCATGATAAATCCTGTTCGGAGTTGGAGATCGCATCGTGGCACAGCGCGTCAGGAGGACGGGTGTCGTCCGATTTCGTCGGCGGGGCTCGCCGATCGACGAAAAGAATAGGTGAGCAGTTCGACGCGATAAAATCACCTGCTGGTTTAGACGGGCCAATACGTAAGTTTAGTTCCGCCGTGCCAGGGATGGGCGTATCTTCTTCTCCATCGCCTGACGCCTCCTCCTGACAGGCGATAAAGATCTCGGTTAAGGCTTCCCGGTGTCCCTCCCCTCCGCCCGAAGTCACGGATTGCCCGAGGATCCGCAAATGGCCGCCTTCCGCATATCGGAGGCGGCCTCTTTTTTTGGCTGTGTGGCTATCGACCGCAAGCGAGGCCGCGGCCGCCTCGGATGCCGGCAATGCAAGGCGTACCTGAACCTACCGGCAGGCGGCCTAGACGTAGGTATGATTCAGCAATGCAGCATGCGCGACTAACCTTCACGCCACCGGGAAGAAGCCCGGCTTGATCACCACAAAGACGAGGTGCCGTCATGTATCAGGATTCGATTGATCACTTCGCCCAGTCCGGCGAAGAGAAAGCAGCGGCAGTCCGAAGCCACTTTCCTGCCTTTCTGATCGGCGCGGCGATGGCCGGGGCCTATATCGGTTTCGGCGATATCATCATGTTCACCGTCGGCGCTCATGCCGATCCGGCTTGGGCGCATCTCGTCATGGGCATCGTCTTCTCGTCCGCCCTGACAATCGTCGTCTTTGCCGGCAGCGAACTCTTCACGGGAACGGCGATGTATATGCCGCTTGCGGTGCTGACCAGGCGCATCCGGATGTCCGATATGCTGCTTGTCTGGGTCACGGCCTGGATCGGCAACCTGATCGGCGCCATGGCGCTTGCCGGCCTCTTCCGCCTGGCGGGCGGTGGCGTGCTTTTGGGCGATGGAAGTCAGGCGTTCTTTTCCATCGTTTCGGCCAAGATGTCGGCAGGATCGCTGGAACTTTTCGCGCGCGGCATTCTCTGCAACTGGCTCGTCTGCCTCGCCATCTGGATGGCGGGACGTACGGAAAACGCCGCTGCCAAGATCATGCTGATCTTCTGGCCGATCACCATTTTCGTGGCCGCCGGCTACGAACACAGCGTCGCCAACATGTTCACCTTCTCGATGGCGCTGATGGGCGAGCATCCCGCAAACATCACGGTTTCTGCAGCCGTACATAATCTCATCTGGGTCACGCTCGGCAACCTTATCGGCGGCGCTGTCTTCATGGCCCWTGGTTACTGGCTGCAGGTCGACGGCAGCGGCCATGTCTCCTTCACACCGGCGCCGGTCCGCATCCGTGCAAGGATATCCACCGACCGAAGCAAGAAGTGAAGTGTGCCATGGCCGAGCCGACCACCATCACCAGCCTCAGTCCGTCCGAGCCTGCTCGCCCGTCGCAGCCGTCGGAGGCCCCTACCGCGCCCGCGGCTGCCTCCCCAGCGGCCATGGCATCACTGAGACGCTTTGCCATTCCCCTCATCGCCATTGCCCTTGTCAGCAGCGGTGTGGCGATCGTAACCGTCGATTGGAACCGTTGGGTGGCTGGCGCGTCGCGCCAATCGACCGACGATGCGGTTGTCAGCGCTGATGTGTCGACGCTCAGCGCCCAGATCAGCGGCATCGTCCAGACCACCCCGGTCACCGACTATCAGACCGTGGCCAAGGGCCAGTTGCTCGCCGAAATCGACCCGCGTGAATATGATGCGGCAGTCGCCGTTTCGAAGGCCAATCTTGCAGCCGCGACCGCGTCGCTTGCCAATCTGGCAAACCAGATCGAATTGCAGAAGGCCGTCGTACAGGTAGCTGAAGCGCAGAACGCATCGGCCCAGGCACAGCAGACCCAGACCGAACAGGAGTTCCACCGCCAGACCAGCCTTGGCGGGGCGACCTCGCAACAGCTTCTGCAGCAGGCGCAAGCCGCCTATCTGCAGGCGCAGGCCTCGGTCAAATCGACGGCAGCTTCGATCGAGCAGCAAAAGGCCCAGCTTAACGTTCTGAACGGACAATCCCCACTGCTGCAGGCTCAGGTGAATGCCGCTGAGGCCTCGCTGGATACGGCGTTGATCCGCCAGGGCTATGCCCGCATCTACGCCCCGTTCGACGGCGTCATCGGTCGCAGGCTCGTCCATGAAGGCGATTTCGTCACGGCAGGCACAAGCCTCGTGTCGGAGGTCCCACTTCCGAGCGTCTACATCACCGCCAATTTCAAGGAGACGCAGCTCTCCCGGATAACGCCGGGCCGGACTGCCGATATCACTGTCGACACCTTCCCCGGCCAAAGGCTGCACGGCAAGGTCGTCGGCCTGTCGCCGGCAAGCGGTTCGATCTTCGCGCTGCTGCCGCCTGACAATGCGACCGGAAACTACACCAAGGTCGTCCAGCGCATTCCAGTCAAGATCGTCTTCGATCCCGGCCAGCCGCTGGTGGATCGGCTCAAGCCCGGCATGTCGGCCGTCGTGACGATCGATACGAAGCCGGACCTCAGCCAATGAGCTCGGCACCGCGCGCCTTTGGTCCGCTGACCAGCGGCACGACGACGAGCCACCCTATTCTAATCGTCACGGCGCTGCTGCTTGCCTCCTTCGTGGTCGGCTTCGACACGCGCGTTTTCGCCGTCGGCCTGCCGGATATCCGTGGCGCCTATTCGCTGGGCTTCGACGAGGCGTCCTGGCTCAGCACCGTCGCCAATGCGCCGCAGATCCTCATCTCATCGGCAGTGGCCTGGCTTGTGACGGTCTTTGGCGTACGCCGCGTGATGATCCCGACGACATTGGTCTATGCCGGTATTTCGCTCGCCATTCCCATGGTCCATGACGGCACCGCACTCTTTGTGCTGCATGCAGCAAGAGCCCTTTTGCTCGGCGTCTTCATTCCGGCCACCATCATGGTGATCTTTCGGAATCTGGATATGAAATACTGGCTGATCGGCCTCTCGATCTACGCACTTCGCGTGCCGCTGTCGCAAAATCTCGGCTTTGTGCTGGTCGGCATCTACGATGATTATCTCGGCTGGCAGTGGGTCTATTGGCAGGACGTGATCGTCACGCCGATCATAGCGCTGCTCCTCATCATTGGCGCCCCGAAGGAAGAGATCAATATCGGTCTGCTCGAAGGCGCCGACTGGGGCGGCATGATGCTGCTTGGATGTTCAATGACCATGGTTTATGTTGGTCTCGATCAGGGCAACCGGCTGGACTGGTTCAACTCCGGCATCGTTACTTCGCTGCTCGCGGGCGGTGCTCTCCTCTTCATCGGCTTCCTCATAAACGAGAGCGTCGTTGCCAATCCCTGGGCGCATGCGAGCGTGATCCTGTCGCGCAATATCGGCATCGGCTATGCGATCATCATCGCTTTCACCTTTGCAAGTTCCGGCGCCTCGCTTTCCATTCCAGGCTTCCTGCAGACGGTCGTGGGATTGCGGCCGATCGCCATCTCCGAACTCTATATCTTCGGTGCCGTTATCCCGGTCTTCCTGTTCATTGTCCTTGCGATCTTCCTGCTGCGAAGGATCGACGCGCGGCTCTGCATCATGATGGGCCTAACTGCTATGGCGCTCGGCTCTCTCTGGGGATCAAACCTCACCATTACATGGGCGCCCCTTAACTTCCTGCCGGTCGTGCTGCTGCATACGGCCGGGCAATCCTTTGCCTTCTTTGCGACAGTCGTCTACCTGATTGCCAATTCCGATCCTAAACGCTCGACAGCGGTCTCGGCCTATATCCAGGTGATCCGGCTCGGCAGCGTCGAGCTGACGCTCAGCCTGTTAAACACCTGGCTTCGCCAACGCGAGCAATACCATTCCAATATATTGACCGGGCCGATTTCCTCATCCTCGGGCAGCCTTCACGACGCTTTGGCGAACCTGGAGACGCTGTTCGGCACCGCGCATCACGGGAGCCTCAAGGCCCTCACAACGGTCGCAACAGCAGTCCGCGCGCAGGCGAGCGTGCTTGCCTATGCCGATGTCTTCATCCTCTCCTTCTGTTTTGCGATTGCAGGCATTGCCCTTGTCGCCTGCATGGGCGCCATGCCCTTCGGGCCCCTGCATCCCGATTTCCGCAAGAACCCACCGGCCGCCGACGCGCGTCCGGCCTCAGCCGGCTGACCGGGCGTCGCTCGATATTTTTCGAATAAGGCTTGGTGCGCCGGACGAGATGAAACTGGGCATCCTATATGATTGCTTTCCCGTTGTAATTTCAGAAGCAGTGGCGTTAGCGATATTCGGCACGCCGTCCGCCCTTCTTGGATTTCGCCCCCGATGACGGTGTCGCCTCGTTGACTGGTTTCTATATAGGCCCAACGGGACAATCGGACGGGCGCGAGTTGTTCCAGCTGTCGATGAGTAGTGTTTTGTGATCCTTCCACCATTCCCTTATTTTGGACTCATAGCGTTCAAGGCCTCTGTTTCCACGAAGCCGGGCACAGGAATCGATACTGAAACTGGCTGTCTCGCCATCGTACTTCACGGCGAAATGGGGCGGCGGGTGTTCGTCGAAGAACATCATGATACGCAGGCCACTATAGATATCGACAATGAACTCGATGGAATGCTCGTCAGCGGGTCGTATTCTTGAAAGCAGGTCAAAGATCGGGCCCCCATCAAGATAGTGTACTTTAGTCTGCGAGTTATCCATTTCTGTCCGCCTGGTGGAGGTGACGTATCTTCTCCTGAAGGGCAGCCGTCACGAAGATACCGTTCCTATACCCCAGCTTCGCAGCGGCCAGAAGTTCTCGGCTCGCTCCTCCACGGTGAAATGAAACTCCTTGAACCGTCGCGCCGCGATGCGCTGCAGCATGTCCGAAAACTGCGCTCTGGTTACTTCCAGCGAGAGGCTCAGAGACGGCAGGCCTTCAGTCTGGAAGAATACGCCCGCATCAGGAAACTCCGTCTTCATGGGCGTAGGCGTCATAATCATAACGACGCCCGGCCACCGGAACGCTGCATTCGGCATTATGAGCGCGGCGGTAAGGACAATGTAGGTAAACTCGACCAACTGACGGGGTGGACCCGGCTGGACCACCTGGCCGAAATTGATGCCGGGCGCGCCCACGATTTCTCCACGCCAATCGGTCGCCACGATCGGCGGCAACCGAAGACCGCTGGACTTTTATGGGCTGTCATTTCGCGGCTGCAAAGCCGGGAAGCGTGGCAACATTGGTGCCTGCTGCCTCTAGCCGACGCCTAGCCGCCGCGACAACCTCCGCGCCGAACTGGCGCGCGTGCCGCAGGACGATGGCCTCACCGGTCAGCTCCGGCATATTCCGCTCCAGCAGCATCGAGAAGCCGTCGGTGCTGCTGGCGCTCATGGCCCAGTCCTGAAGGGTCTGCGTCTCTCCCACCCTCGCGACTTTCTGCCTTGTGCGCGCGAGCCGGGTGGTCTTTCCCCGCTCTTCAGACAGGACATGCTCGAATGCGTGTATCGTCTGCCAGAAGTCATGCTCCACGGTCCCGGGCTTCTCTTTCGGCAGGATCGAAACCAACCTGGGGAATGCGGCGTCAGCAACCCGCGRCTCGCCCTTGTCCCGGGCGTTCTTGATCCATGATCTCAGCCTTTCTGGATCGTCGCAGTTTCCGATCAACTCCAAAATCTTCGTCACATCGCTCATGCTGCCCTCCCTTAAGCCCCCTGACTCATTGAGTCTTTTATATCAGCAAGCCATTGATTGTTCTATATTCGTTTTTAGCCCTGATAGGGCTATAGTAGGATACAAAACAATCAAAAGCCTTGACGTCACCTTGGACAATAGATTATTCTGTATATGGATTTAGCCTCAGGAGGGCTAAAATTGCATGAAAAACAATCTGCGCACACTGGGAAAGGCCGAGAGCAAGGTCGTGCTAACCCTCCGCGAGGAGGGCCGCTCATTGGTGCAGACTGCGGATATTCTGGACATCCTCGGTCCGGACATACCCGAATCCTCTGCGCGCAAGGTCATCCGCAACCTTGTGCGCAAGGGATGGCTGTCGCGTATCGTTGGCGGGAAGTATATGCTGCTCCCGCCTGAGCACGGTCCTGAAAATCTTGGCGAGAACAATGTACTCGCACTCGCGGCGGCTGCGATCCAACCCTCTTATATCGGCTGGTGGTCCGCCGCCTCCTGGCACGGCTTCACCACTCAAAAGCCGATGACCGTGTTCGTCGCTGTCACGCGCCAGACACCGGCGAAAGTGATCGAGGGCAGCGCCGTGCGCTTCGTCAAAGTCACTGCCCGCAAGTTCTTCGGCTATGAATCCTACAACATCTACGGCCGCATGGTCGCCCTTTCCACGCCGGTAAAAACGCTGCTCGATTGCCTCGACCGCCCGGATCTCGCCGGCGGTCCTGCCGAACTGGCGCGCATCACCCATAGCGCTCTTCCCGAAGCCCTTCCGCGTGACGTGCTGGCGACCGCCACGGCGATGAAATCCAGAGCCGTTCTCCAGCGCCTCGGTTTCCTCTCCGACCTCGTCGGCAGGCCCTTGCCGGAGCAGGTCAGATCAAGAATTCGTGACTTGATACCGGGCAGCTACCGATCCTATTTCGGTCGCGCCGGACAGCGCGAGGGCGATATCGGCTATGTCGCCGCGTGGGGCTTGTTCGTGCATGCGCGCAAAGAGGACCTGCTGGCTGAAGTGCCGCGTATCCGCGGACGGGAGGAAGGCTGATGCTGTCCGCTAACGACCTGCGCAAAGTCGCGGCCCGCTCAGGCGCCCGCGATATCGGTAACGTCGAAATCGACGTGATCCTCACCTACCTGCTCCAGCTTTTCACGGAAAAGGGCATTACCGAACACGTCGCCTTCAAGGGCGGAACGATGCTGCGAAAGATGGTCTTCGGGCCGCGCGGACGCCTTTCGACAGACCTCGATTTCACGCGCCGCACCGACATTCCGGTCGATGACTTGATGTTGATGATGCTGGAGGCGCTGGACCAGCCCTACCACGGCCTGTCCTTCCGGTTTGACAAGGACAAGGACGGGTATCTGACCGACGAAGGCTGCGCCGCAAATCCGTTTTGTTTTCATGCCGACAATGAGAAAGGCGTGAAGATCAAGTTGCAGGTCAGCACGCGCGAGATGCCGGTTCTGCCGGTGGCAGCAGCAGCGCAGATCGAACAGGATTATTTCAGGCTTCTGCCGTTCAAGCCCGACGCGATCCCGTCGATCGCCTTTGAGGAAGCCGTTGCCGAGAAAATTCGCGCCGCCAGCCAGCGCTCGAAAATTCGCGACCTGCACGACCTGGCCGAGATCGCGCGCCGCGCATTCGACCGCGAGCTTGTCCGGTCGCTCGCTGTCCTAAAGCTTTGGAATAGCGGCGGCGCGGGCCTTGATTACGACCGCTTCGCCGCGCGGGTCAAAGGGGGTGGTGATTACGATATCGGCGACCTGACGGCGCTTCTCCGCAAGGATGAAAAACCCGACCTTGAGGGCATGATCGGCCGTGTCGTCGAAGGGTTTCGGTTTCTCGCGGAGCTCACCGACGCGGAAAAATTTTTGGTTATTGATGGCGCGCAAAAGAACCGCAAGGAAGCGGCTGCGCTCATCGAAGCGCTACAGAGCGCCCATTAACGAACCGGTCGCGCCGACATCCTATCGGAGAACTTCAAAGGCCAACTCCTCCCATTTCGCTCAAACGGCTGGAAGCTCCCCAACAGGTGCGCTGGATTCCAGCCATCCCTTGACCGTGAAGCTGATCTCTTCAGCCGTCATAGCATACTTACCTCGGAGAGCGCATTCCCACGCTATCAAGACCCGCCAATCAGCTCCTCTCAACAGCGCGACGTTTCGATCGTCTCTCAAACGGTTCGCCTGGAACTTTTGAATCCAAAATTCTCGCCTGCTTTTCGGCACGGTGGACCGATAACAGTCATGCGAATGCTAGTAGCATCCGTGAACGAACAGAACCGCTTTGAAACGTGGGAAAACGAAATCGGGGCTTCCAGGAAGAGACCGGTCGTGAAGCCTGTATCGCAATCCCGCTCGATGCAATACGCGCCTCAAAAGCATTTCGGCGCCCGTGTTTTTCTGGCCTACGCGCGCCATAATCTTGGACCGGGTCTGTGTGTCGACGGTATCCACTTCAGACCTTCGTCACGACGTGGGTCGTCACTAGTGCCTCCAAGTGGCGATGAAGATCGCGCGGCGTCGCCCCACCTCTCACCAAGACACCGGCTTCCATGTTTTTTTCCATCGCATGGCCGGTAAGATTTGCGCTCGAAACAAAGCAAAATCGCTCGTCTGCAACAGCTACCTTGGCGTGAACTCTGCCACCGGCAAAGTTTCCGTCTTTCTCGGACCACGACAGAATCCGGGCCATGGGCAGAGACGTTTTCATTTTTCCGATGGCGCATTCGAGACCGTTCCTCCATGCTTTTCGCTCGCTTCGAGCAGCATCGATACGGCCACCCTTTTTTCAATTGCACGGACGAGGGCGGCCATGACGGACGGAACTTCGTAGGCGACGAAGCTCGTCATGAACAGGCGGTGCGTGGCGGCTTCTATGACCTGAAGCAGCGCCTGTTCGGTCTTGCGCGTCGCAACCAATTTGCTCGACGGGCCTGTCTAAACGAGTTCGATTTCTTGTTCTCCCCGCACATGGTTGTACGCAGCACCCGCGCCGGCCGCATCTCTTGGCGCCAATGTCATCATTGAAAACGATGGACAAGACCACGACATAACTGTGAGGCTTGGAGGTTCTGATGCTTTATCCAGTTCTTGCAGTTTGCGTTCTGACTGTCACATTTTTCGTTGCTCGCTACTTGGCCGCTAAAACGCGCCTGGTCGAAAAAGCGATCGACGACGCAATTAGCCGAAAGCTCGCGTCCTCCCCCGTTAAGAACGACCTCACACGGCTGAGCGAAGAAAACTCCGTGATGCGCAATCTCTTGATTGATATGGTAGAAAATGAGGGATCTGTCGCGATCGCGATGGCGCCCGACGACGCTGCTCGTGCCTTCAACCTTCGCACACAGAGGCGTCGAGAAATCTTCGGCGAGGCGGTATTTGTCCTTCAACAGACCGCGAAACCGCGATCTCAAACGTCAAACGCGAAAATTCACGGCTGAGCATTTTTGCCAGCGCGCGAGGCCGCGTAACAGATGCAATGCTACCCACATTCCGAAAGGCCGATGCGGCACCGCACAAGCCCAATTTTGCCGTTGGTCACTCGTGAAAGGGTTGGCCGCTTGAAACGCCCTAACGCCTCTAAGTACGAATTCGAGGACACCAGTACGCGGCAAGAAATCTGGGGAAGCCGGTTCCCGTTCTTCGATGAATTCCCAGCTTTTTTCAAACGACAGTTTCTTGCCGTTCTCCCATGTCACTTGTTGGGCGTTTCCGCGCTCGAATACCAGCAGCAGCCTGTCAAAAGAGAGGACACCGAAAAAGCCAACGGTATCCGTCGATCTCGCCTGACGTGAACGTGGTGGGTAAGCCGCCATACCAGATGGTATCGCAGCCAAACGATCCCACCTGTTCAAGCCGGAGTTTGAGTTTGTCGTCAATACCACAGCGGCGCGCAGACTGACGGGCGTCTCGCGCTCCTAAGATCGTCGCTAACCTATTGCTTGCAACTCCGTCGTGGGATTTTCGGCAAATAATGTCCCCACTTCGGTTGGCCTGCCGGGCGTTCGGCGATCTGAGATTGCGACTTAGCCTTTGGCCTTGCGAGGCGGACAAGATCATCTGCCGTCTCAACCAGATGCGTCGGAGAAGCGGCTTCGAGGGCCTCGCGCCGGGCGTATCCCCAGGTCATCGCCGCTGAAGCTACGCCCTGGCTGGCCGCTGCTTCGACGTCTCTCACCTCGTCGCCAACGACGATGGCCTCGGCTGGCGGTCGGCCGGTCGCTCGCAACACGCGTCTGATCCGTTTGCCCTTGCCGAAGAGAGAGGCACCACATTCGAAATGCGAGAACAGGCCGGCCGACGGACCCAGGGCGCGCTCAATGTTGACGCGGCTGTTCGAGCTGACGATCGCAAGCGAGACACCCAGCGCGGCGAGTTCCGAAAGGAGTTTCTCCGTGCTCGGGAAGAGCTCGACAGTTGCCGTGCCCGCGAGTCTGCGCATGTCCCGCGCGATGAAGGGTAGCCGCCAACCTTGGATCTCCAGCCACTTGAGGATTTCGCGATTGGAAAGACCGCGAAGATAATCGATCTCGGAATCGGTCGGCTTTCTGAAACGATGACGATCGGCCATCTGCCGGAGCGCCGACCATCCAGGCGCCGCTGTCGGCCAGCGTGCCGTCAAAGTCAAAAAGAAAAAGCTGGTAGGTCGACGCGATCATGATTGGCTGAGTAACAGGTCCGAGCCTGTGGATCCAGGGGGCCCATCTCGACTCATTGTTGCAGTAGCCCGTCGGACAGATCGAAGACAGTGGCATTGTCCTGTACCTCGCCCAGTCCCTTGTAGGACCATGACGCAGGCTCCGGTCATGCGTGCAGCCTCGAAACTCGATCTCGGCAATCAACTTCGGCTTGGCGAAGACCAGGTTCTTTCCCTTAAACGGGAACGCCGGCGTTTTCGTCTTCAATGTGTCGAACAGGTGCAGTGAGCCGGTGCGAATGCTCTTAGCGCCGGTCCTTCTGCGTGCCGCCGGCTGCCCGGATGCGGGAGCGTATACCTATGGGGAACGGCGACTAGACCTGCGTATAGATGCGCCGATGCCCGCCCGGACGTAGCCTTCTCGCGTGGAATTGATTGGCAGGACACAGAAGCGCCGGTCGGCTGCCGATAATCAGCAGCCTGACCCCTGGCCTCGGCACCACCGTCAATTCAGGAGACAGATACGGAGGCCGCCGCCCAATGCCGGTGGCCGTTGCAGCATATTCAACCTTTAGTCTATGGAGCCGGCAGTGACATCCATCCGCATCATGACTGAACCCCGTCGTCGCCCGAAACCGGCGATCCTTGCTGCGATTGCCATTCTCGCCGTTGCGGGCGGATTGGCCACAGCCTTCTGGTTTGCGGGGACGGAGCCGACCATTGCCGCCCCGGAGCCCAAGTCGCCGGCCGTGCCGGTCGAGGTCGCCACGCCTGCCGTTACCGACGTGCCTGTCTATCTCGATGGTCTCGGGACGGTGCAGGCAAATTATACGGTCAATATCACGACGCGTGTCGACGGAGAGCTCCAGAGCGTGATGTTTAACGAGGGGCAGGCCGTCAAGAAGGGCGATGTGCTAGCCATCATCGACCCTCGCCCTTTCCAGGCAGCCGACGATCAGGCTGCCGCAAAGATCAAGCAGGACCAGGCCGACCTCGCCAACGCCCAATATCTGCTCGGCAAGGACCAGAAACTGGGCCAGCAGCAGATCGTCACGCAGGAAACCGTTGAACAGCAGCAAAGCATGGTGGCAAGTGCACAGGCACAGCTCGTGCAGGATCAGGCGGCCAAGGAGGCCGCTGACATCTCGCTCTCCTACACGCAAATCCGCTCGCCGATCGACGGCCGCACGGGTATCCGTCGGATCGACGCCGGCAACGAGGTCCACACGACCGATACGACCTCGATCGTCACGATCACCCAGACACAGCCAATCACGGTTGTCTCCACACTGCGTGAGGACGATCTCGATGCTGTGCGCGACGCGCTGAAGGCCGGCCCGGTCGAGGTGACGGCGATGTCGATGGACCAGTCGCGGCAGCTTGCGTCAGGCACGCTCTCGCTCATCGACAACGAAATCGATCAGGCAAGCGGCACGATCCGCATCAAATCGATTTTTGAGAACAAGGATGATGCGCTCTGGCCTGGTCAATTCGTGACGCTGAGGGTCAAGCAGCAGACGCTCCAGAAGGCCGTGACCATTCCTTCCGCAGCACTTGAGCGGGGAGAGGACGGCTTCTTCGTCTACGTTATCGATGCCTCCGGCACGGCTGCAGTGCGCAAGGTCACCCCCGGGCCGATCGAGAGCGGCCACGCGGTCGTCGAAAAGGGCCTTTCCGGCAACGAACAGGTCGTCACGTCGGGCCAGTATCGGCTGGATGTCGGCACTCATGTCAGCATTCAACAGGCGGCCGGTACGCAAGCTGCCAGCAAGGAGTAGGCCATGTCGATCTCCTCCTGGTTCATCGAGCGGCCGATCGCCGCCTCGCTAATGATGGCAGGTCTCTTCGGCCTCGGTATCGTCGCCTACCCTCTGCTGCCGGTTGCACCCCTGCCGCAAGTCGATTTTCCGACAATCCAGGTCTCGACACAGCTCCCCGGCGCCGATCCGAAGACGATGGCATCGGCGGTAACCCAGCCGCTGGAGCGGCAGTTCGGCCAGATCCCCGGCGTCACCCAGATGACGTCGACGAGCACGCTCGGCTCGAGCGCGATCACTCTGCAATTCGATCTGTCGCGCGACGTCGATAGCGCCGCCCAGGACGTGCAGACCGCAATCAACGCAGCCGGAGGGCAATTGCCGACGGACCTGCCTTCGCCGCCAACCTATCGCAAGGTCAATCCCGCCGATCCGCCGGTCATGGTTCTTGCGCTCACTTCGGATACACTGCCGCTGACGCAAGTCGACGATTTTGCCGAAAGCGTGCTCGCCCAGCATGTCAGCCAGATCGACGGCGTTTCGCAGGTTCTGATCTTCGGACAGCAGAAGCCGGCCGTGCGCCTGCAGATCGATCCCGGCAAGATCGCCGAGATGGGACTTTCGCTTGAGGATATCCGCAGCGCCGTGACCAGCATCACCAGCAACGCACCGAAAGGCAGTGTGCAGGGTGGAGAGCACACCTACACGATCTATGACAATGACCAGCTCCTGAAGGCCGCCCCCTGGAACGATTCGATCGTCGCTTATCGCGACGGCGCTCCGGTGCGCATCAGCGATATCGGCCAGGCGATCGACGGACCGGAGAACGATCAGCTGGCAGCCTGGGCCGATGGCAAGCGGGCGATCCTCCTGCCGATCTTCAAACTGCCGGGCGCCAATATCATCGACACTGTCGGCTCGATCCGCGCCGCGCTGCCGCAGCTTCAGTCGATCGCCCCGGCGGCCCTCCACCTCTCCATCCTCAGCGACCGGACAACCACGATCCGCGCCTCGGTGGCGGATGTCGAAACGACGCTTGTTATTACCATCGCCCTTGTGGTCATGGTGATCTTCGTCTTCCTGCGCAATGTCTGGGTGACGGTGATCCCGAGCGTCACCGTGCCGCTGGCGCTCCTGGCCACATTGGCGCTAATGTATGTCGCTGGCTTCAGCCTCGATAATCTCTCGCTGATGGGCTTGAGTATCGCCGTCGGTTTCGTCGTCGACGATGCGATCGTCATGGTCGAGAACATCCATCGCCATATGGAGATGGACAAAACGCCGAAACAGGCGGCAATCGACGGCGCGCGCGAAATCGGCTTCACCATCATTTCGATCAGTATCTCGCTCGTCGCCGTCTTCATTCCCCTGCTCCTGATGGGCGGAATTGTCGGCCGGCTGTTCCGCGAGTTCGCAATCACAGTGACGATGACGATCGTCGTCTCGGCAATCGTCTCGCTGACCATCACACCGATGATGAGTTCGCGTTTCCTTAAGCCGGAAAAAGACACCAACCATGGCAAGCTTTATGCAATGAGCGAGAAGGCGTTCGACGGGCTTCTTGCCGCTTACCGCTACACGCTCGATATCGCGCTGCGCCATCACCGGCTGACCATGACAGTCTTCATCGCTTCGCTAGCGGCAACCGGCTTCCTGTTCGTCAATATTCCCAAAGGCTTCTTCCCGATCCAGGACACCGGCCTGATAACCGGTACACTTGAAGCCGCGCAGGATATTTCCTTCGCCGAAATGTCGCGCCACCAGCTCGAGGCAGGTAGTATCGTTGCCAGCGATCCCGGGGTTGCGACCGTCGGCATGGCCGTCGGCAGCGGGGCGGGCCAGACCGTCAATAACGGCCGCATGTTCATCACGCTGAAGCCTGAAGACCAGCGCGATGCCTCGGCAACCGAAATCATCAACCGGCTTCGTCCGAAGCTCGCGCAGATGCAGGGTGCAGAACTCTTCCTGCAGCCGGCGCAGGATATCAATGTCGGCGGACGCGCCTCGGCCACGCAGTTCCAATATACGCTGCAGGACGGTGATGCCGGCGAGCTCGACGACTGGGCAGCCAAGCTGCTCGCCACATTCAAGACGCTGCCGGAGCTGACCGATGTCGCCACCGACCAGCAGAATAGCGGCGCTACCGTCACGCTTGCGATCGACCGTGACCAGGCATCGCGCTTCGGAATTGCGCCGCAAATGATCGACGATACGCTTAACGATGCTTTCGGCCAGCGCCAGGTCACCCAGTATTTCACCGACCTGAACAGCTACCATGTGGTTCTCGAGCTTGCCCCCCAGTTCCAGAAATCGCCGCTGGCGATCAATGGCCTCTACATCAAATCGCCGCTGACCGGCGAGCAGGTTCCCTTGAGCGAGYTCGTCAAGCAGACGACGGAGCGGGCGGCCGTGCTTGCCGTCAACCACCAGAGCCAATTTCCGGCCGTCACACTCTCCTTCAACCTTGCAAAAGGGACCGCACTCAGCCAGGCGGTTGCCGCGATCAACAAGGCTGAGACCGATCTCGGCAAGCCGGCAACCGTCATCGGCACGTTCCAGGGCAATGCGCAGGCCTATCAGAGTTCGCTCTCAAGCGAACCGCTGCTGGTGCTTGCTGCGATTGCTGTGATCTATCTGATCCTCGGCGTGCTCTACGAGAGCTATTTCCATCCGCTGACGATCCTGTCGACGCTTCCCTCCGCCGGTCTTGGTGCTCTCGCCATGCTCTGGGCCTTCGGCTTCGACTTTACCGTCATCGCGCTGATCGGCGTGATCCTCTTGATCGGCATCGTCAAGAAGAACGGCATCATGATCGTCGACTTCGCCATTGCCGCCCAGCGCGAGCAGGGACTGTCGCCGGAAGATGCGATCCGTCAGGCCTGTCTCCTGCGCTTCCGTCCGATCATCATGACGACAGCGGCGGCACTTCTTGCCGGCCTGCCGCTGATGCTCGGCCACGGCACCGGCTCGGAACTGCGCCAGCCGCTCGGCTATGCCATGGTCGGCGGCCTGCTCATCAGCCAGGTGATGACGCTCTACACCACCCCGGTCGTCTACCTCTACCTGGAAAAGCTGAGCGAATTCGTCAGCCGCAGACCGCACGCCACCACCGGCGCCTCAACTCAAGCTCCGGCGGAATAACCCTCCCAATCGACACGAAAGGATTAAAACCATGGAACCTCTTTCTAGACGTACGGTTCTAGCGCTTGGAGCGATGGGCGGAACGGCACTGGCGGCGGGTGCTGCGCGCGCGGCGAGCTTCGGCAATCCCGATCAGCCTGCAGAAGGCGCCATTAATGCCAATCCTGCCGGGCTCTCCGATCCCGGCCCGAAGAACCCTGCGATCAACGATCAGTTTCCTTCGTTCGGCAATCCGCCGGCTACCGATGTCGGCGATATGCAGCTCTTCTGGGGATCATTCAACAATGCACCGAAGCGCATCCAGAACGGCGGCTGGGCACGGCAGGTGACGCAGGCCGATTTTGCAATTTCCGAAGCGGTTTCCGGCGTCAACATGCGCCTCGGCCCCGGCGGCATCCGCGAGATGCATTGGCACCGGGCTTCCGAATGGGCGATCATGACCAATGGCCGCTGCCGGGTGACTGTGCTTGATCCGCAGGGCCGTGCCTATGTGCAGGACGTCGAGGCTGGCGATCTCTGGTATTTTCCAGCCGGCTTCCCGCATTCGCTGCAGGGCCTTGGGCCCGAAGGCGCCGAATTCGTCCTCGTCTTCGACGAGGGCGACCAGTCCGAATACGGCACGTTGCTCCTGACCGACTGGCTGGCTCATACATCGCCTGAGCTGCTTGCCAAGAACTTCGGGGTGCCGCAGGACACGTTCAAGAACATCCCGTTGCAGGATCTCTGGATCTTTCAGGGCAAGGAGCCGGGTCCGCTTTCGGCCGACCAGGAGGCCGTGGCTTCCGCAGGCCTGCCGCCCTACCCCTTCACCTACCGGCTGACGGCTTCGGCACCGCTGAAGCAGAATGCGTCGGGCACGATCCAGCTTGCCGACAGCAACATCTTCAAGGTGTCGAAGACGATCGCTGCGGCGATCGAGACGATCAAGCCGGGTGGCGTGCGCGAAATGCACTGGCATCCGAATGCCGACGAATGGCAGTACTGGATCAAGGGCGAAGGCCGCATGACGGTGTTCGATGCCGGCCCGCGCAGCCAGACCGCCGACTTCCGACCCGGCGATATTGGCTATGTCAAACGCAGCCAGGGCCATATCATCGAAAATACCGGCAAGACGGACCTTCAGTTCGTCGCCGTCTTTAAAGTGGCTGAATATCAGGAAGTCGGCCTTTCCTCGTGGCTGACCCATACACCGGCAGCCCTCGTTGCCCAGCATCTCAATATCAGTGTCCAGGACATTGCGAAATTCCCTGCCGACCAGCCGGGGATCATGCCGAAGGCCTGACCCCGAATATTATGCCGGAGAGTTGATCCCTTGCATTAAGCCTGCAAAACAATACCTCCGCCCTGGCAAATGGCGGAGGTTTTTGGCATTGCCCAAAAATCGGCATTCATTTTCTGGCAGATTTGAAAAAATCTGCGTTTAGCCGGAATAAAATCGGCGATGCTTTCGTATACTCAATCATGGAACGGAAAGAACGCCCCTTCGATGTCATCGGTCAGCTTGCAGCGCTTCGACGCTACGCACGCTCGCTGGTGCGCAATTCGGATGAGGCGGAGGATCTGGTGCATGATGCGCTGGTCCGGGCCTTCGAGAAGCGCAAGAGCTTCCGCAGCGGCGGAAACCTGCGCACTTGGCTGCTTTCCATCCTGCACAATGCGCATATCGACCGTGTTCGGCGGAACCGCTCCCTGACACGCCGCCATGACGAGGCGGCCGTCGAGGCGGAACAGTCGCTACCGGCCGGACAGGAACATGCGGTGCGCCTGAAGCAGGTGCGCAACGCCTTTTTCGATTTGCCGGAAGAACAGCGTGAGGCGCTGCACCTCGTGGCGATCGAGGACCTTTCGTACCAGGAAGCAGCTAATGCGCTCGGCATTCCTGTCGGTACGCTGATGTCGCGTATTTCCCGAGCCCGCGCCCAGCTGCGCGAGATCGAGGAGAAGGCGCCGCGTACTGCGCATCTGAGATTGATTGGGGGGAACGGCAATGAAGGCGATTGATCCAATCATTGATGCCGATCTGGACGCCTATGTGGACGGCGAGCTCGATGTCGCACGGCGCATCCAGGTGGAATCCTATCTCTCCGAGAACCCGGCGATTGCCGCCAAGGTCATGGCTGATCTCAGCATGAGAGGCGAATTGCGTTTGGCACTTGCCGGCGAAAGCGCCTTCGGCCGCGCTGAAACGCGCGATGTCGCCCGCCGGCTGGAGCGTGGCCTTTCTTATGGCCGCATCCTGCATTCCATGCAGCGCATCGCTGCCGTCGGTGTTCTCTTGGCGGCCGGCTGGGTGGCGCATAATTCCTTCGGCGCCTTTACGGCAACGGAGGTCGCAGCGTCTGTTCCGGCACCGGCCTATGTCGAGGATGCGGTGCGTGCCTATCGCACCGTTGCCGTGCGCGAAACCATTCGATCGCAAGCGGCCCCGGCCTATAGTGCCGAGGAAATCCGCGCTGCGACAGCAATCGTCATGCCCGAACTGCCAAAGGACTGGAAGGTCGCCGATGTGCAGATCTTCCCGTCGGATTTCGGCCCGAGCGTCGAAATGGCAATCGAGGAAGCCGACGGCAAGCGCCTGTCGCTCTTTGCCGTCCGGCCGGGTGCCTTCGAGGTGAAGCCGGTCAGCCATATCGCCCTTGAAAAAATAGAAGCCGCCTACTGGCAGATCGGCGAGGTCGCTTACGCGCTGATCGCCGAAAACAAAGGCACCAATCTCGATCAGGCGGCCGAACGGCTCGCCCGATCGCTCTACTAGTTTAACCGAGGAGATCAGTCATGAACCCGATCAATCCCCGCTATGGTACCGGCTCGGCCGCCAATACGCAGGTCCTTTTCGATGAAGGCCTGCGCCAGCACATGCTGCGCGTCTACAATTACATGGCGCTTGGCCTCGTCATCACCGGCATCGTCGCCTTCGTCGTCGGCTCGACACCGGCGCTCTACGTGCCGATCTTCCAGTCGCCGCTCAAGTGGGTGGTGATGCTGGCGCCGCTCGCCTTCGTCTTCTTCTTCTCGTTCCGCATCCAGTCGATGTCATCGAGCACCGCTCAAATGACCTTCTGGGCCTTCTGCGCCGTAATGGGCCTGTCGCTTGCCTCCGTCTTTCTCGTCTTCACCAAGACGAGCATCGCACAGACCTTCTTCATCACCGCTGCCATGTTCGGCACGATCAGCCTCTACGGCTATACGACCAAGCGCGACCTCTCGAAGATGGGCTCGTTCCTAATGATGGGCCTGTTCGGCATCATCATCGCCTCGGTCGTCAATATCTTCCTGGGCTCGTCCGCCCTGCAGTTCGCGATCTCGGTGATCGGCATCGTCGTCTTCGTCGGCCTCACCGCCTACGACACGCAGAATATCAAGGAACAGTATTCGGAAAACTACGATCAGGAATCGAACCAGAAGCTTGCTGTCTTCGGCGCGCTCTCGCTCTACCTGAACTTCGTCAACATTTTCCAGCTTCTGCTCAACTTCACGGGCGAACGGGAATAAAGACCGCGCTTCTGGGGGCAATGGAAGCGCAAGAGCGCCCGGTCTGTGATCTGTGACAGGATGGCAGGCCGGGCGTTCACCCTAAAGGAAACGGCCGGGTTTGACGCCGGGCCGTTTTCGTTTGTCTCACGACTTCGGTGCGCGGATCGGGACTTTTTCGGACGCGGTCGTTGCTGCTATCGCCTGGTATCGCGGCGCATCGAGGACGAAGGCTAGAGCAGATCCTGCTTAATCCGGATCGTATCCGGCGGCCCGGAAATAGTTCGCGCCTTCGTCAGGGGGCATCGTAAACTTAAAAGTCGTGAGGCAATAGCAGGCCGCCGTGGCTGTCGCTGTTTGCGCCCGAGCGATCTGCGTCCACAGGCTCATCGCCGCAGCACGTAGTTCGCGATAGTGGATTGAGATGACGTCGTGGCGCGGGATGTAGAGCAGGTTGGCAATCGGATCATGGATGAAGACGAAGCGTTGCCAATGTCGCTTCGTCTTGAAGCATTTCATGATCCGTTCTCGCCGCCTGCGCCAGTCGTTCGACTGCGGCGATCCGGCGATGAACGACTTTTCCGACGCTACGCGCGTCAAAACCACGAACAGAATGCCTCAAAGACTTTCTGTGCGATCGACGTTTCTATGCCCAACCGCGTACTGGGCTTCTACACCATCGCCCCCTCTGCAGTCACGCACGAGGGCGTGCCGGCGTTGATGACGAAGGGTTTAGCCCAGCACGAGGTTTCTGGCTTCAAGCTGGCTCGGATCGCAACCAGTCTCTCCGTGGCGGGACATGGTTTGGGCGGCCAGCTTCTGGCAGCTGCAGCGCTTCGTTGTCTGCGGATAGCGTCGCAGGCAGGTGGCATGTTGCTAATTATCGACGGCAAGAGCGAGCGTGCGGCCCGATGGTATGTCAGCTATGGGGCCGAGCCGCTGGAGAACCAGCCACTCACGCTTGTCATGCCGCTCGCCACCTTCGCCGGCGACCTCAAGGCCAAGGGCCTTCTCTGACGGAAATCGTCACCGACTATCCTTCGACATCGCGCCTCGCCTTTCGGCAATTACGCAATGGCTCGGCACCGCATAAGATGCCGCATGGGGTGGCGCTATTCCTCTTGCACGAAGCTGCGATAGATCGGAGCATTGAGAGAGGTGCTAGGATCGCATCCGATCCCGTTGCCCGCGGACTCGAGCGACCATACGCCTTTCCACATGCACGGTGCGCCGGAACTATGTACGCACACTCGACGTACAATGATCCCGATCTAACTTGACGTGTACGTCATTTTGACGTACACATAGCCACATCGTTACACTCGAATAGGAGGCGACTATGTTTGCTTTCAAAGACATGACTGCCGAAATCGATGAACCAAACGACGCACGTATGGGCTTTCGTACGAAGGCGCGCATCAAGACGGCAATCCAACGCGCTGCTGCGTTGTCGGGTGTAGACGACTCCGCTTTTACGATCAACGCTGCTTACCAATCCGCCATGACGACGATTGCCGCTCATGAACGGACTCTTTTGCAGCCAGCCGATCATGCTGCGTTTTTTGCTGCACTGGACAATCCRCCAGAGCCGACAGATAGACTTAAGGCTGCTTTCAAGCGTCACAGCGAGACTGTCGTCTCAAAATAATGCCGCAAAACGATACGCCCAAACCAATCATCGAGCCGCTCGATCCCTCAAAACATGATCGGGCGGCTTTTTCGTGCGGCATTGAGCAGGTCGACAACTTCTTTCAGAAGACCGCAAACAAGCTTCAGAAGAGCGACAATCTTCGTGTTTTCGTGATGACGAAAGACGGAGGCCCGGTTATTGGCTTCTACGCCATCAAYGGCCACGCTGTTGATTATACGGAGCTTGCGAAAAGGTTCGCTCGCGACCGACCCGGACATGGGTCAATTCCCGCGGCCTACATCTCAATGATCGGTCGCGACTTGAAATTCGCTGGCAGCGGATACGGCGGCGACCTGCTGATCGACTGCTTGACGCGAATCGCGCGTATCTCGGATGAAATAGGTACGGCAATCGTCATGCTCGACGTCCTGGATTGCGGTGATGCGGAACGAACCGATAGACGAGTAAAGCTTTACAAAGAATACGGCTTCCAGCCTCTGCCGACAAACGCGCTGCGGATGTTCATCCCAATCGCAACGATCAAAAAAATGTTCGACTGAATCTTGCCGCTCACAGAGTGAAGTGCTACCGATTTTGGGCCTGCCAGAGCTGGAATTTTCCGGGGTTAAGGCTCAGTTCGGCGGGGGTGCCGATGAGCCGTTCATGAGCGAAATCGGCACCTTGTTGCCGATCGCGCTGTGTGGCCGTAACTCGTTATAGATCCTATGCAAGCTCGTCGCGGAGCTTGATAATTCGCCTCCGCTTTTCCATGGAGGATGATCATGAGAGCTGCAGATTTCAACGATTGCTATATCGCCCTTTAACTCAGCCAGCGAACTTGGCTGATCGGCTACTTCCTGCCTGGCTCAGACAAGGTGCAGACGACCTCAGTTGCCGACGGCAACGCCGAGGCTCTCCTGTTAGTCCAAGAATTCGTCCGTACCTCCCTAACCAAACGAAGAACTGCCTCCTCGGAACGAGGAGTGATGGATGACGATCGAGATTTCAGCGCAATCTACCTTGTCGCGGACGATGCAGGGCGGGGATGTGCTTCAGGCTGATGAGGTATTGGCGATGTTGCGGCTGCACGAACTTGGCTGGGGCGCCAAGCGGAGGGCGTGCATCGATAAATGATGAAAACCGGGTATGAACCGGGGATCCGGAAAACCCGATGGCGTGACAGCATCCTGTACGCTTCTTGATAGGGACCATGACCCGCGGACTTCATCAGGGCCTCGCAGTGTTCATGCTGCGAATTTCAAGGCCGGACACATGGGAGCACTCTACCGGAGTTCATTTCTATCAAACCATGCCTTGGCCGAAGGAGTGTCCACACATGTCTCGCGGGGAGGAAACCCGACTGACCCGCTGAAGGCCACCAGGCGCGCGTGGTAACGGTCGCCTCTCAGCAGGCCCGGCGGGCGCGCCCGCGCGGAAGGCCCACCCTTCACCAACGCAGCCGCCGGCGATGCCCTCCCTTTCCGACCAGCCTCATCAGGGCAGGAAGGTGATCGTATCTTCCGGTTCCATTTGAGCCCGCAGGCTTGCGGTCAGCCGGTTCGGGCCTAGCCAGCGCAGATCGTCGTTAAAGTCGCCGAGGTTGGGTGACAGCACCAGTGGCAGGATTCCATATTCCTGCGCTCGTCGACTCAATCCCTCCATGCCATGCCGGCCGGCGGCATCCGCGTCGGCGGCGATGTAGATGCGCAGACATCCGGGCGGGAACCGGAAGGCGGCAAGATGATTGGCCGTCAGCGCCGCGACCATCGGCATGCCGGGTATGATGGCGACAAGCGAAAGCACGGTTTCGAGGCCCTCGCCCACTGCTACGACAGGAACGGGTTCGCTCACAGGAAAGCGGAAGCGGACACCATTGCCGAGCAGCTTGCCGAGCGCGCGGCGGGGATCGTCCACCTTGGCCTTGCCGCCGCCGTCCGGGTCAAGCCAGGTCCGGTGAACTCCGGTGATCTTCCCTTCCCGATCGGTGACGGCCGCGATCAGAGCCGGATAGCTTGTCGTCCGACCGGTCAGGAGATCGCGATAGTAACAGGACGAGTGGAAGCGCAGCGCCGCATGCGTCGATGCTCGCAGGATGCCGCGCTCGCGCAGATAGACGTCAGCAAGCGTGCCTGCGAGCGGCTGTGTCATCCCAAACAGTCGCCGTGCCCGATCAGTCGTCGGCCACTCGACCGACGCAGAATCACCGGCGTTGCCCTCTCTGAACGAGTGTAGATCGGGCTGGGGCAGGCTGAGGAAATGACGCACCTCATCGGCCACGTCGCGGAAGTCGACGAGACCGCAGCTCTCGCGGACGAGGTCCAACAGATCGCCGAACTGGCCGGTCGCAGCATCCGTCCACCTGCCAGCGCGCGGGCCGATCAGATGCACGTAGAGCGACCGACCCTTGCTGTTGGCAACGTCGCCGACGAGCCAATAATTGCCAGCCCGGCGGCCGGCGGAGAGGTAGTGGTGGCAGACGGCCTCGGCATCTTGCGCGAGATGGTCTGCCAGCTCCGAAGCGGACAACATGACAAACCTCCGTCACGATTGGCGCGCGATATCGATGAGGCGATGGCGCTGTTTCAATCGCTCGAGGATGACCGGACCTTCCTCAGCCGTGGTTACGAAGAACCGCACCTTCCAGGCGATCATCTCGGAGAAGAGGCTGGTTGAACTCGGCCAGTCACGCATGCCGTGGGTGAAGCCGACGAGCTCGACGCGGCACTTGTCCATGACTGGCATTCGCCGCAGGGTCCTCTCACCGGCAAGGCCGATGATCGAGGATCCGTCATGGGCGTGATAGGCGCGGGATTTGACCCAGTCGTAAAGTTCGCCGAGGGAAAGATAGCGCTCATCGTCGGGCCGCCAAAACCACTCCGACGACACACGGCCGATGCGCTCGCCGCGCGAGATGTCGACCTTGAAACCGGTGGACACCGAGCGGGAATGTTGGCCAAGATTGTTCAAGGTGCAGTCTCCAGAAACGAAAGAGCCCGGCGGCAGCATCGTCGCGACGGAGACGAAGAAGCGCGCGGCAATTTCGTCTTCATCCTGCCTCTGCTCGTGCAGTGTCTGAAACGCCCTGAACTGATCGAGGGGATGGAGGTCGACGCGATGAACGTTCGCGGCAAGAGAATCCTCGACTTCAGGTGCCTCTCCCCTGCTGACGACGCATGGACCGAAGTCGGTCTGCGGAAGTCGCTTCTGGGACACGAGCAGTTCACGGGCGTGATAGCGCCGGCCGCCGGCGGGGACGCGATAAGTGCCGGTCTCGTTGCAGTCGCCGTCGAGTTTAGGGCAAACATTGAGGCTGCTCAACAGTCCTCTACGGGCAATGTCCTCCCCAAGATCCTCGATTGAGACATCCGCTTTGGTCTTCCGGACGGTCTGCTGGCTCAAGAGCAGCTTGTTGAAGGAAATATCGCACCCTGCGCTGCGCGTGATTTTCTGAATGGCCTGTGCCATGTCATTTCTCCGTGACGAGCCGGCCGTAGCCTCTCTGCAGCCTCCAAGCCCGTCGCGGAATCTCCTTCCCTCCTCTTCCTCTGCACCGCCGGCCCCTGCAACTTCGCATCGCGGAGGCCCCCTAGCCTTCTTGTTGATTGGTCGCGGCTTACCCCCACCGGTGATAAAATCCGGCTTGGTTTTCCTGATTGCGTTACGCAACGCCGTTACCACGGCGATGCCGAGCGGATCGTCGACGCAACCCTCGACGAGATGGTGGAAATGCTGGCGCAGGCCCGGCGCGTCGAGCTTTGCGGCTTAGGAAAAGCGGTGTCGTTTATAACGACGAGGTCGTGAGATCAGCCGACGGGAACCTGGTTATGCCAGCAGCTACCTCCGCAACCGTCAAGGCGCGCTTCCCTTGCGAGCATTCTGTCTGCAGGGAAGAGGGACCAATATGCAATGAAAAGGCCACGGCGTAACCGCGGACCGATGCCTGCGAAGGGACGCGGTCAATTCTATTTTGTCCAGGTCAAATATTCTCAAGCTAAAAATACCTGAATGTGCAACCAACTACGCCTCAGCGTCCGCCAACAACCTGACAACGCCGGATCAGATGATACCCCAAGCCCGGTAGCGGCCGCGACCGGTGATTTCGCGAATGCCAATCTCGTTGATGAGGTTCAGTGCGCCGCGCTGTGTGACGCAGAGTTGGCGAGCGACCATGGCGGCCGACACCATCGGCCGCGACAGGACGAAATCTGCCAATTGCGGCAGGCTGCTGTTCGAGCGGCGGCCGCGAAAGCGCAGCTCCATCTGCGTGCGCGCGAGCGACAGGCGATCAATCTCCTTGAGCCCAGTGACCGCACTCTCCCGCATTGCATCGAGAAAGGCCTGCAGGCGCGTCAGCCGGTCACGCGAGCGCCGGCGCTCGTGGCGGATCTGCTTCAGCCCGGGGTAAAAAGAAAAGAGATGCGAGGCGACCTTGCCTCTGACACGCAGACTACTCGCAATCAGCAGGCCGCCGAGCCAATGCTGGCGGCGCAATGGCTCGATCCGCTCCCAGGCGTCGAAAAGAAGCGCAGCCGCCAGACTGGGCGGTAGCTCCTCGACGAGCGGGATCAGACCACGCCATTGCTGGAGCCGTTCTTCCTCGTTCCATTCATCGTCGCCGAACAGGCCGAGCGGATCGTCATCGCGCTGCGAGGACGCGGCCTCCGCTGGCTCTTGCGCACCGGGCTTTCCGGCATGATGATCGAGAAGCCTTTGCGACCGTGCGAGCAGGGCATCGAGTTCGGCGATTTCGGCGGCGAGCGGCGCTTCGTCGTCCTCATCGTCAGCCTCGCGCCCGGGGGGTGTAAGATCTGCGGCCTCCGGCGCCCTATCCTCCCCTTCCAGCGTACTGGCGCTCAGCGCGCCGAGGCCTGTCGGGCTGAGCGCCCAGCCAGGATCAGCCGTCTCGATCCGCCGTCGTGTGCGCAGCACCGAATGGGCGATCGTCAGCTCGTGGCTCGGCGCACGGCTGTCCATATGGGCGTCGTGCAAGACCAGATCTTCAACATGAACAAGTTCACCCGCCACCCACAACGCACCGGCGGCATCGAAAAAATGGCTGCGCTCGGCAAAGCCCTGCCCCACCGGCGAACGGGCTGCCCTTTCATCGAGCCGTGCCAGAGCATCCTCGGCCCCGGCGATAGCCGGAAGCAGCGTCTGGAGCATTGCAGCATCGATATCGTAGCGCATTGTTAGGCTTAATGGATTCTCACAAAGGGAAGCGAAAGGCGCATTTTCTTCCGTCAGTTGTTTCATGGCGGAAACTTGCGGACAACATCATGGCGGGCGAGCACAGGGTTTTCACCCGGTTTTTCGGATGCGATGATTTGCCTCCATCGAAAAACAGCTCGGTCGTGACCGGAGCGAACGCTGCGCCAGTCAGATGAAATCGCCCTATCGACCATGGCGCTTCATCGCAACCCTGCTCCAATTCGCCGCTAAGCACTAGCCTACTTTCCGGCGTTCGGCTTCCCCGCCTTGTAGGCTTCATAGAGTTCATCGAGGCGGCTTGAGAGGTATGCGCCGAAATCCGGCGCATCGCCGGTCTTGAGCGCAATCGTGAAGGACGTGCCGGAACCCTTGATGCGGCCGGCGATCTTGCCGCCGCTCGCAGGCTTCCAGTCATATTCGAGACCCTCGGGCTTCACCTCTTCCTTCTTGGAAAGCTCGGCAATGATCAGCTCGAAACGGCGATCGCTTTCCACAGCATTGAAGGTGGAAGATACAATTAGCTTCGTCAGACGCGCGGCAGCAGCATCGGTCCAATCCTGGGCAAGCGTCATCCATCGCCTGCGACCGATGCCGGGAGCTGCACCGACGGCCTGGATGACGTCGGCTGGAATGGCCTTCGCCACGGAGATAAGCTTCGACAATTCCGTCTTGTCGGTAGAGAGCGCCTTCATGATGATGGGACGATCGAACTTCTTCAGCTCGAGATTGAGCGCGAAGACGGCGCGCTCGATGTAGGAGAGGTTCAGTCGCGCCGAGTTTTCAATGCCCTGGGCGATGACGAGATCGGTGTCGTCGAGCTTGCGGATGACCGCCTGCACCTTGCGGCCGAGCAGCCTGACGGCCTGGAGGCGGCGATGACCATAGGCAACCTGGTAACGCCCGTCATGATGCGGATTGCGGCGCACGAGGATCGGCACTTCCTGGCCGTTCTCGGCGATCGATTGCACGAGCTCGTCTTCCATATCGAGCGGCTCGTCGGCGAGGCGATCGCGAATGAAGGAAGTGTCGATCAGTTCCGGATCGAGTTCGACGATATGCTCGCCTGATGACAGGGCCTCCTCCATCGCCCTGCTCTCTTCCTCCATGCGGCCAAGTGTCAGGGCCATGGTGCGCACCGGACCGGCTGCACCGCGCGCTGCAGTTTCCTCGAAGTTGGCCGCGGCCAACTCCTGCGCCGTATCGGTGAACAATCCCTTCAGTCGATCTCGTCTGCTCATGTGCGACCCCATGCTTTATGGATGCTGGCAATAATCTCGCCATTGGCGGCGTTAACCGATTCCAGTGCCCGGTCATAGGTGGAGCGGCGAACCTGGCCCTTTTCGATCTCGTAAAGGGTCTGCTTGGTCAGGCCGGCATCGGCGATCGCCGTCGATTTCAGGATGGTCGCCGTCAACACATCATCACCGAAGAGACTTCGCAGGAGCGCAACGATCTGCGACTGCGGCGCATCGAAAGGCTCATGACGCGTAACGACATATTTGATGAAATCGTGCTGCAGGTCGCCGCCAGCCTTGCGCACGACGGAGAGAAGATCCGAGGTCATCAGAAGAAACTGCGACATGGAGGCGACATCGACCATCTGTGGATGGACGGTAATAAGCAGCGACGTGGCGGCGCAGACCGCACCAAGCGTGAGGTAGCCAAGCTGCGGCGGGCAGTCGATGACGACGATATCATACTCCGCCTCGACCTCAGCAATAGCGTTGCCGACGCGACGGAAGAACAGCTCTTCCGGCCTCTGGCGATCATTCAGAGCACGCGGCGTTTCATGCTCGAACTCCATCAGTTCGAGATTGCCGGGCACCAGATCCAGACCATCGAAATAGGTCTTGCGGATGACATCCTTCAGCGGGCGTCGCTGCGCGTCATAGCGGATTGCGCCATAGAGCGTATCGCCATCCCCGAGATCGAATTCCGGCTGGACACCGAGCAGTGAGGAAAGCGAGGCCTGTGGATCGAGATCGATCGCCAGGACCCGGTAGCCTTCCAGCGCGAGATGCTGTGCCAGATAAAGCGTGGTCGTTGTCTTGGCCGAACCGCCCTTGAAATTGGTGATCGCGATCGTCTGCAGCTTCTCGCCGTCGCGGCGCAAAGGCAGGTAGGAGAGCGCATCCTTCGGCTTGATCTTGGCCATATGCTGGCGGAGCTCGTTGATCTGGCCGAGCGTATAGGACCGGCGGCCGTTCTGGGAAACGTCCGGCTGCGGCCCTTTGCCGTCAAGCGAAAGCTGGCGAAGATAGCCATCGGAGACACCGACCATCTGTGCTGCCTCGCCCGAGGTAAAGGTGCGCAGCGTCTTCTGCGAAAGTGGCGGGAAGAGCTTCTCGCGCAGCAGTTTCAGCTGGCGAGAGAGTTGGGTGGCATGCCGTTCGATGCGAACGTCTGTAGTTGATACGTTAATATTGTCCAAAACACTTGCCCCTTCTCAAAGCGCTTTTCCGTCAACATAGCCTCAAAAAGCGTATCGAAGATGACATGATTCGGGATTCGCGACAATAAACGGTTCGCTAACCACACAGATAGAAAGTTGGCCGCGGCCAACTTTTGGTCTGCCCTTGCGAAAGACCCACTTTAGCGGCACAAACCACTGGAAATCGCGAGGGCAGAAAACGTGCGGCATATTCACATCATCGGTATTGGCACCGGCAATCCCGAGCATCTGACCATGCAGGCGATCAACGCGATGAATGCGGCAGACGTCGTGTTCATTCCGACCAAGGGCGCGATAAAGGCAGATCTCGCCGAGCTTCGCCGGGAAATCTGTGAGCGGTATCTGACCCGACAAGGCGTCCGCATCGTCGAATTCGAGGTACCGAAGCGGCTAACCCAGGACCTGAGCTACGCCCAGAGCGTAGATGACTGGCATGCGGCGATCGCCGGTATTTATGAAGGCCTGATCGGCGACCTGCCAGCAACCGGCGCCGGCGCCTTCCTCGTCTGGGGCGATCCGAGCCTCTATGACAGCACGATCCGGATCATCGAACGGGTGCGGAATGCCGGCGCCTCCACCTTCGACTACAGCATCGTTCCGGGTATCACCAGCATCCAGGCCCTGGCGGCAAGCCATCGCATCCCCGTCAATCTCGTCGGCAAGCCGATCGAGATCACCACCGGCAGACGGCTGATCGAAACCGGGCTGACGCATGAAAGTACTGTCGTCATGCTCGACGGCCAGCAGGCATTCTCGCAGATCGACGATCCCGATGCCGAGATCTTCTGGGGTGCTTATCTCGGCACGGACAACGAAGTGATCCGCTCGGGCCGGCTTGGCGATATTGCCGACGACATCGTCCGGCTCCGTGCCGAGGAGCGGGCGCGCCATGGCTGGATCATGGATATCTACCTTCTCCGCAAGGGGCGGGATTTCGAAGAGTAACCGTCCCGGTTCGCAGCCCGATCTCGCTTTGCTGCATCCTGCGCAATCATGTAAGAGACGGGTCCAGAGGATAGACGGAATGCACAGCCCCGCCGGCAAAACCTTAAAAGCAGAAAGCCCTGATATAGTGGGGATGCAACGTGGTGCCTGCCCGGCGCTCGCAGCCCCCATGCAGACCGGCGATGGCCTGCTCGTCCGGCTGCGGCCGGCCGCCGGTGCGCTTACTCTTTCCCCGTTCCGACAGCTGGCGTTGAGCGCGGCACAGCATGGAAATGGTATCCTGGAAATTACTGCCCGCGGCAATCTGCAGATCCGCGGCCTTCGCGCTGAAACCGTGGGGCCGCTGGCGGCGGATATCGAGACTGCCGGCATCACGGTGCCCAATGGCGTGGCAATCGAGATATCGCCGCTGCACGGTATCGATGCCAACGAGATTGCCGATGCCGGGGATATGGAGGCGGCGCTGCGCAGCAGGCTCGGCGGTCTTCTCACCTCGCACCATCTGGCGCCGAAACTCTCCTTCCTGATCGACGGCGGCGGGCAGTTTTCCCTGTCCTGCCTCACTGCCGATATCCGCCTCGTCGCGCAGCAACCCGGGCAATGGCTGCTCTCCATAGCCGGCGATGCAGAAACCGCGACGCCACTGGCTCTCGACAATGTCGATGCCGTGATAACAGCCGTGGGCGAGCTCCTTAAGATGCTGACTGCCAGCGGGAGGCAGATGCGCGCTCGAAATCTCGAGACAGCGGCATTGCATGCGCGTTTTCCGCAGATGGATAGCATCCCATTTACTCAATCGGCACCGAAGAAAGCCTCCTTCGTCGGCACCACGAGATTGGCCGACGGCAAAATCGTACTCGGTGTGAGGCTCCAATTCGGGCAAGTGAAAGCCACTGATCTGGTCTCTTTCCTTGACGCTGCCGAAAGCGCCGGCGCGCAGCAAATCCGGCTGGCGCCCGATCGCGGCTTCTTGCTAATCGGCCTGACCGAGACAGCGCTGCGGACTATGCAACGCTCTGCGATCGATCATGGTTTCAGCGTGACGGCCAATGAACCGGCCGAGCAGATCGCCGCCTGTGCAGGGGCAGGCGCCTGCGCCTCGGCCTTCTACGATACAAGGGCTCTGGCCGGACAGCTGACAGCGCTGATACCCGCGCTCTTCGACGGCTCGGTGAAACTTCACCTTTCCGGCTGTGGGAAAGGCTGCGCGCACCGGCGCGCCGATCTGGCGATTGTCGGTTCAGCCGAGGGCTATGGCCTCGTCCTCGACGGGCTTGCCGCGGACAGGCCGGCTGCAAGGATTGCTGGCGAACGGATCGATTTCGCTATAGAGAGGCTCGCCCGGCTGATCGAAGACAAAAGAAGCGCCGGCGAGTCGAGTGCCGACTGCCTGAAAAGGCTTGGTCCCACCGGTCTCGCCAAAGCGCTGCAACAGGAATAGCAATGCCAGACTATGATTATATCCGCAGCGGAGACGCGATCTACGAGCGCTCCTTCGCAATCATCCGCAGCGAAGCCGATCTCTCGCGTTTTTCGCCCGAGGAGGCGGATATTGCTGTCCGCATGATTCATGCTTGCGGGTTGGTCGAAGCCGCACAGAATTTTGTCTTCTCGCCGGATTTTGTCCATGCGGCGCGCATCGCACTGCAGGATGGGGCGCCGATCTTCTGCGATGCAGAGATGGTCGCGCACGGCGTGACCCGCGCCCGCCTGCCGGCTCAAAACGAGGTGATCTGCACCCTGCATGATGTCCGCACCCACGAACTTGCCCGTGAAACCGGCAATACCCGCTCGGCCGCCGCCATGCACCTCTGGCTCGATCGGCTGGGCGGCAGCGTGGTTGCGATCGGCAACGCGCCGACGGCCCTCTTCCATCTTCTGGAACTGCTGCGTGACGGCGCGCCGAAACCGGCTGTCATCATCGGCATGCCGGTCGGCTTTGTCGGTGCTGCCGAATCCAAGGATGCGCTTGCGGAAAATTCCTATGGCGTTCCCTATGCCATCGTCCGTGGCCGGCTCGGTGGCAGCGCGATGACGGCGGCCGCCATCAATGCACTTTCGAGGCCCGGCCTATGAGCGGCCGCCTGATCGGCGTCGGCACCGGACCCGGCGATCCTGAGCTTCTAACGATCAAGGCCGTCCGCGCCATCGAGAGCGCCGACGTGATTGCCTATTTCGCCAAGGAGGGCAGGGGCG
Source organism: Rhizobium sp. P1_E6 (assembly GCF_056405875.1). Classification (NCBI taxonomy): domain Bacteria; kingdom Pseudomonadati; phylum Pseudomonadota; class Alphaproteobacteria; order Hyphomicrobiales; family Rhizobiaceae; genus Rhizobium; species Rhizobium sp. P1_E6. Next base: position 39,786 of record NZ_JBFUBG010000045.1, read on the forward strand.
GCAATGGCAAGGCGATCGTCGAGCATCTGCTGAAACCCAGCGTCGAGCTGCTGCCACTTTATTATCCGGTCACGACCGAACTCGACAAAAACGATCCGCTTTATCAGAGCCGCATCATCGGTTTCTATAATGCATCGGCCGATGCCATCGCCCATCATCTCGCTGCGGGCCGCACGGTTGCGGTACTGAGCGAAGGCGATCCGCTATTCTACGGCTCCTACATGCATCTGCACGTGCGGCTGGCGCAGCGCTACCCGACCGAAGTCATCCCCGGCATCAGCGCGATGTCCGGCTGCTGGTCGCTTGCAGGTATGCCGATCGTCCAGGGCGACGATGTACTCTCCGTGCTGCCGGGCACGATGGCCGAGCAGGAGCTCACCCGCCGTCTCGCCGATACCCAAGCTGCCGTCATCATGAAAGTCGGCCGCAACCTGCCGAAGATTCGCCGCGCGCTACAGGCCGCCGGCCGTCTTGGCGAGGCCGTCTATGTCGAGCGCGGCACCATGGCGAATGCCGCGATGGTGAAGCTTGCCGAGAAGGACGAGAGCGAAGCACCCTACTTCTCGCTGGTGCTGGTTCCCGGCTGGGAGGCCAATCGATGAGCGGCCGGCTGTTCGTGATCGGTACCGGTCCCGGCAATCCGGAGCAGATGACGCCGGAAGCATCGGCTGCCGTGGCGGCCTCCACCCAGTTTTTCGGTTATGGACCCTATCTCGATCGCCTGACGCTGCGCGCCGACCAGACCCGGCATGCCTCCGACAATCGCGAGGAACTGGACCGGGCAGGGGCCGCGCTAGCGCTCGCAGCCAGGGGCGCCGATGTCTGCGTCGTCTCCGGCGGCGATCCCGGCGTCTTTGCGATGGCAGCCGCCGTCTGCGAGGCGATCGACAAGGGATCGGCGGAATGGCGCGACGTCGACCTCGTCATCCTTCCGGGTATCACCGCCATGTTGGCGGTTGCCGCCCGTGTCGGTGCACCGCTCGGACATGATTTCTGCACGATATCGCTGTCGGACAATCTGAAACCCTGGACCGTCATCGAAAAACGCCTGGAACTTGCAGCACAAGCAGGCTTCGTCATTACGCTTTACAATCCGATCAGCAAGGCGCGGCCCTGGCAGCTCGGCAAGGCATTCGAGCTGCTGCGCCGGTACCTGCCTGAGACAACACCGGTTATCTTCGGCCGAGCGGCCGGACGGCCTGACGAACGGATCGCGGTGCAGCCGCTCGCAGAGGCCAATGCCGATATGGCCGATATGGCGACTTGTGTGATCATCGGATCGCCGGAGACGCGGATCGTTGCCCGCGAAGGGCGGCCGGATCTGATCTATACGCCACGCTTCATGGCCTCGGAGACGAGATGATCAATCGCTTCGAGCGCCGCCTCCACCGTTTCCACCGTCATCATGGCGGCAGCTGGCGCGCGGGCGATCACGACAACCTTGATACCGAGCACACGTGCGGCTTCGATCTTCGCATAAGCAGCCGAGCCGCCGCTATTCTTGGTGATGATGGCCTCGATGCTGTGTTTCCGCAGGAGATTAAGCTCGCCTTCGAGCGCGAAGGGACCGCGGTCGAGGATATATTCGACGTCGGCAAGGGCAAGCGGCGGATCGACAGGATCGACGCTGCGCACCAGATAGGAATGCTGCGGAGCGACCTCGGCATGAGGGGCGCCCTGGCGGCCGGTCGCCAGAAAGACACGGCGCGGTGTCGGGCCAAGCGAGGCGATAGCCGATGGAATATCAGGAACGATGTGCCAATGATCGCCCGGCACTGGCACCCATTCGGGACGGACAAGTGCGATGGTGGTTATGCCGCTGCGTTCGGCTGCGGCGGCGGCATTGGCCGAAATGCGTTCGGCGAAAGGATGGGTAGCATCAATCAGCAGGTCGTAGCGTCCGGCTATCAGGAAATCGGCGAGGCCTTGCGCACCGCCGAAGCCGCCGATGCGGACGGGAACCGGCTGTTCTGCAGGAACTTCCGTGCGGCCCGCCAGCGACAGCAGGATATCGAGGTTTTCTCGCGCGGCAAGTTCGGTGGCGAGTCTGCGCGCTTCGCTCGTGCCGCCGAGGATCAGAATGCGGGTCCTGTCCATGTCTGATATCTCCCCCACCGGCCCGCGCTGGCTTACTCTTATCGGTATCGGCGAGGATGGTCCAGAAGGCCTTGGCGAGGAGGCAAAGCGCTTGATCGCTACCGCCCCCGCCGTCTTTGGCGGCGCACGCCACCATGCGCTTGCCGGTCCGCTGATTTCGGGCGAGCGCATTGCCTGGCAGAGCCCTTTCGAACAATCCGTCGAGGCGATCCTGACACGACGCGGCACACCTGTCGTGGTACTGGCCTCGGGTGATCCCTTTCTCTATGGCGTCGGAGCGACGTTGTCGCGCTATGTCACGGCGGCCGAAATGCGCACCATTCCTGCACCATCCGCATTCAGTATCGCCGCCGCGCGTCTCGGCTGGCCGCTGCAGGAGACGGCCTGCGTGTCGCTGCATGGACGCCCGCTCGATTTCATCCGCCCGCATCTTCATTCCGGCCGGCGCATTCTGGCGCTAACCTCCGATGAGAAAGGGCCGCAGGCACTTGCCGAACTGCTTGCTGCCGATGGGTTTTCCGGGACACGGCTGACGGTTCTCGAAGCGCTCGACGGCAAACGGGAGCGTATCAGGAGCACGACAGCATCAGCCTTCAATCTCACCGATATCGACCCGTTGAATGTCTGCGCCCTCGAAGTAGCAGCGGGGGCAGGGGCGCGCATCCTGTCCTATGCTTGCGGCCTCGATGACGCGCTCTTCGACCATGACGGGCAGATCACCAAGCGGGAGATCCGCGCCATCACGCTCTCAGCGCTTTCACCGCGCCATGGTGAAGTCCTCTGGGATATCGGCGCCGGCTCGGGTTCGATCGGCATCGAATGGATGCTTGCCGATCCATCGCTCAGGGCGATCGCCATCGAGCAGGCACCGGCGCGGGCCGCCCGTATCGCCCGCAATGCCGCCGCCTTCGGCGTGCCGCAGCTTGCGCTTGTCGAAGGAACAGCACCTGCAGCACTTGCCGGCTTGCCGGTACCGGACGCGATTTTCATCGGCGGAGGCGGCAGTGAAGCCGGTGTGATCGATGCGGCGATTGCGGCCCTGAAGCGGGGAGGGCGGCTCGTCGCCAACGCCGTGACGCTGGAAATGGAAGCGATGCTCTTGGCAGAATATGCCGCACGCGGCGGCTTCCTGACGAAGATCGAAATTGCGCGCGTCGCATCCGTCGGCGGCATGAGCGGTTGGCGGCCGGCCATGCCAGTCACGCAGTGGCTCTGGATCAAGGAATAAACGAATGACGGTTCATTTCATCGGCGCCGGACCGGGCGCAGCAGATCTCATCACGGTTCGCGGACGCGACCTGATCGGCAAATGCCCTGTCTGCCTTTATGCCGGTTCCATCGTTTCGCCGGACCTCCTGCAATATTGCCCGCCGGGGGCGCGCATCATCGATACCGCGCCTCTTTCGCTCGACGAGATCGAGGCCGAATATCTCCGCGCAGCGGAGGCTGGTGAGGATGTGGCACGGCTGCATTCCGGCGATCTCTCGGTCTGGAGTGCCGTTGCCGAGCAGGTCCGCCGGCTGGAAAAGCACGCCATCGCCTATACGATGACGCCGGGCGTACCGGCCTTCGCTGCCGCCGCCGCCGCACTCGGCCGAGAACTGACGATCCCCGCCGTGGCCCAAAGCCTCGTGCTGACGCGTATTTCCGGCCGCGCCTCGCCGATGCCGAACGAGGAGACGCTCGCAAAATTCGGGGCGACGGGGGCAACGCTTGCCATCCACCTCGCCATCCATGCGCTGGCTGAGGTCGTTGCGGACCTGACCCCGCTTTATGGCGCCGATTGCCCTGTCGCAATCGTCGTGAAAGCCACCTGGCCTGACGAGCGCATCCTGCGCGGCACGCTCGCCGATATCGAGGAGAAGGTGGCGGCCGAGCCGATCGAACGCACGGCGATCATCTTCGTCGGCCGCTCGCTTGCATCAGAGGATTTTCGCGAAAGCTCGCTCTACGACCCTGCCTATCAGCGCCGCTTCCGCGGTCGGGAATAGGCGTCTCAGACCTTCGCTGCGAGATAATCCATGCTCGCTTTCAATGCGGCGGCGGGATCCTTCAGCGCATGGACTTCGGATGCGAAAGGCTCGAAGGAGAAAAGCCCCTTGTAGCTTGCCTGCAGCAGCGCGCGGATCTGGGCGGCATTGCCCACCCGGTCATCGGCGTCGACGAGAACCCGGTGCGGATCGCGCATGTCGGCGATGGAAACGGCTGGATTAATGACGCCGGAAATATGCACCAGCCCCGTCAGATGTGGGAAGAATGGCGTTTCACCCGCCAGGTGATGATGGAAGGTGTCGTGCACCAGCCGGAAAGTCGGCAGCGCGCCGAGCGTCTCGATTGCGTCGGCGGCTTCCGCCTTGGAGCGTAACGAGCAGATCTCGAAGCCCAGCGGCTCCACGAGACCGACAATTCCGGCGGCATCGAGCATCGGGCGGAGTTCTTCGAGCGAGCGGCGCAGATTGGCCTGCCGTTCGCCATCGGCGCGTCCCGTGCCGTCATTCTTCGGAACCAGCACTAGCGCTTGCGAGCCGACGGCCTTGGCATAATCGATCAGCTCGCGGGCCTCGCGCTCGCGCGTCGCATTCCATTCGTTGAAGCGCTGCAGCGCATTGATGGAGATGATCGCAACGCCGTGGCGAGCCGCCGCAGCCTTGATGACATCGGGCCTGGTGCCATCAAGGATGGCGTTGCCCGAGAGATCGTTGCGGATTTCCACTGCATCGATACCGAGCGAAACGGCAAGCGCGAAAAAATCCTCGATCGAAAGCAAGGGCGCTGCCATATGGTTCAGCGCAAAACGAATGGATGCCATGCGAAGTCTCCTCCTTGCCTCTCAGGTAAGAAGCAATGTGAATGTCTAATCGAATTTCTACTGGAATTTGCCAGCCAATCCACCTGCTGCGCACCATCAAACCCTGTCATCGCTGATAGATTTTCCATGAGAATGATGGGCTTCCATCATTTCAACAGCCGTCTGTTCCGCAAACGCGGGCTTGAAACCGCTGCACCCTTTAGCGGGGACTGCTCTAGATATTCTCCGGCAGAAAAATCTCGAAGGGCAGGAAGGACTGGCCTGGAACGGCGATTTCGCCGTGTTCCAGCGCGCCGGTCATCAGCGCCACCGCTTCCTTGCAGAGTGCGGTCAGCGGCGTTGCGATCGCCATGGTGACGATGCCGTCGGCAAGCCCGGCCTTGCTGTCGCCGGTCAGCTCATTGACAACAAGCACGATGCGGCCGGCGATGCCCTCTTCCCGAAATGCCGAGATCGCCCCCTCCATGCCGCCGCCGCAGACATAGAGGCCGACGAGATCGGGATGTTTCTGCAGGAGCGTCAACGTCGCCTCATGGGTGATTTCGGGCGTTTCCAGATTGATCAGCGTTTCGACGACCTCGAAATCCGCGGCCTCTTCACGGAAATAGGAGCGGAAGCCCATTTCGCGCAGCTCATGACCATGAAAACGATGGCTGCCGACGAAACAGGCAACCTTGCCGGGCCGGCGGGCAGCTTTGGCAATCATCCAGGCGGCAGTGCGGCCGACCTTTCGATTGTTGACGCCGACGTAGGCGTCCCGCACGCCGGTCGCAAGATCGGAGAGGAGCGAGAAGACCGGAATGCCACGTTCCTTCAGCTCCTCGACGGCTGCCGTCACCGCAGGATAATCCGGACCGACAAGAGCGACGGCCTGGTTCCGGGCGCCGAGCAGCTTGATCTTTTCAATGATCGCGGCGGGCGTCGTCGCGGCAGGATATTCCACCTGAGTTTGGATCCGCGCACTTGTGACATTGCGGGCGGCCATCTCGATCTCGCGGGCGAAGGCCTGATAGAAAGGCTGCGCCGGCTTCTGCAGCAGGAAGGCCAGACGGTATTGCGGCAGATCCTCGAAGACGCGCTGGCGGATCAGACCCACGGCATGATAGCCGATCGACTGGGCCGCATCATAGACACGGCGCGCCGTTTCCTCGCGCACCCGGTGGCGGCCGTTCAGGACACGATCGATCGTCGCGACGCTGACGCCGGAAGCCTGGGCGAGATCGGAGATGGTCGGACGGCGCATGGTTGTTCCTGATAGTTTTCAATCATCAATGAAAGCTGTTTTTGATGGCTTTTGATAGAATGTATCAAGCCTGCATTGAGCGCCTTTCGAAGTCAACCTATTCTCCTGATCCAGAGCTTAGCAGGGAGGAAAGCATGGCTGGCGGGGCAGGCAAGCGCGATTACAGCCTCTTGGGAGAGAACGGCAGGACGGCGGTGGAAACCGGTCTTGCGGCTGCGCAATGGTATCACACCGACGTTTCGCGTAAGGAGATGAAGGCGCTGATGCAGCGCTCCGATGCACCGGCCATTCGCGACACGGGGCTGTGGCTTGGTAGTATGGTCGTCTTTGCAGCACTTGGCATTTATTTCTGGGGCGCCTGGATCGCCGCGCCCTTCTTCCTGGCTTACGGTGTGCTCTACGGCTCGGCCTCCGACAGCCGCTGGCATGAATGCGGCCACGGCACGGCCTTCAAGACGCGCTGGATGAACGACGTCGTCTATCAGATCGCCTGCTTCATGATCATGCGCAATCCGGTGACCTGGCGCTGGAGCCATACGCGCCACCACACCGACACCGTCATCGTCGGCCGCGACCCCGAGATCGCCGTCATGCGGCCGCCGGATCTCTTCCGGCTGATCCTGAATTTCTTCGGCATTCTCGATGCCTGGCATGCTGTCATCGACATGATCAGAAATGCGGCCGGCATCGTCAGCGCCGAAGAAAAGACATTCATCCCCGAGATGGAGCAGCCGAAGACGATCCGCATCGCCCGCATCTGGCTGGCGATCTACGTCGTCACCATCGCGCTTGCCATCACCATGGGCTCGATCCTGCCTCTAATGTTGATCGGCCTGCCGCGCCTTTATGGCGCCTGGCATCACGTCCTGACCGGCCTGCTGCAGCATGGCGGGCTTGCCGACGACGTCATCGACCACCGCCTGAACAGCCGCACGGTCTGCATGAACCCGATCAGCCGCTTCATTTACTGGAACATGAACTACCACGTCGAGCATCACATGTTCCCGATGGTGCCCTATCACGCGCTGCCGAAGCTGCATGCAATGATCAAGCACGATCTGCCGGCGCCCAATCCATCGATCTGGTCCGGCTACCGCGAGATGATCCCGGCCTTCCTGCGCCAGCTTCGTAACGAAGATTATTTCCTGAAGCGGGAACTGCCGGCCACGGCGCGGCCCTATCGCGAGGAATTCCACGTCGAACTGGCACCCGCAGCCCAATAACAGGATCAAGGGAGGAACAGAGATGAGCGGAAACTGGATCGAGGTTTGCGGCAAGGGCGAGATCGACGAGGAAGACGTCATGCGTTTCGATCATGGCGGGCGTACCTTCGCGGTCTATCGCAGCCCGGACGACGAATTCTTCGCCACCGACGGGCTCTGCACTCATGAGCAGATCCATCTCGCCGATGGGCTCGTCATGGACGAGATCATCGAATGTCCCAAGCACAATGGCCGCTTCAATTACAAGACGGGCGAGGCCAAGGGAGCTCCGGTCTGCGTCAATCTGAAGACCTATCCCGTCAAGATCGAAGACGGTGCTGTCTTCATCGCGATCTGAGGTGCGCCATGGCCCATTGCGTCATTGTCGGAGCAGGCGAGTGTGGGGCACGCGCCGCCTTCGCGCTCAGGGAAAAGGGATTTGGCGGAGAGGTCACGCTGGTTGGTTCCGAGCCGCACGCGCCCTATGAACGGCCGCCGCTTTCCAAGGCCGGTCTTGCCGGCGGTGTCGATCCAAAATTCATCGCGTCACACGAAACCTATCCCGCTGGCAATATCCGCCTGGTGACGGGCGTAACCACAATCAGCGTCGATGCTGTGGCGCACACCATTGCCCTGTCGGATGGCAGCAAGCTTGCTTACGATCGGCTGCTGCTTGCGACAGGCGCCAGCGCCCGCAACTTTCCGAATGCACCCGAAAGCAGCCATATCCGCTCGCTGCGTACCCACTACGATGCCGTGACGTTGCGCGCCATACTGCAGCCCGGCAGGCGGCTTGCTGTCATCGGCGGTGGCTTCATTGGGCTGGAGGTCGCCGCAACCGCCCGACAGCTCGGCGCCGATGTCGTTCTCATCGAAGGGCTGGAGCGGGTGCTGAAGCGCGGCGTTCCGGAGGAAATTGCCCATGTGGTTGCCGAACGCCATCGCGCCGAGGGCGTCGACCTGCGTTGCGGTGTTTCCATCGAAAGCCTGACGGAGCGGAACGGCAAGGCCGCCATCGTGCTTTCGACCGGCGAGATGATCGAGGCCGATCTGGCACTTATCGGCATCGGCGCCCGGCCGAATGTCGAGCTTGCGGAGGCCACCGGAATTGTTATCGACAACGGCATTGCCGTCGACGACCGGCTGCGCACCTCCATCCCCGATATCTTTGCCGCCGGCGACTGCTGCTCCTTTCCCTTGGCGATCTATGGCGGCCGGCGGGTGCGGCTCGAATCCTGGCGCAATGCACAGCAGCAGGG